>JBIKMK010000489.1:0-4016 GCA_044359315.1 Bryobacteraceae bacterium
GCGCCGGCTTCAACGGCCGGGTTGGTCCGGCCCAGGCCGGTGGCCAAAATCGTGATCGAATCACCGCGCTTCAGCGGGTTTGAGCCGGTGGCCACCAGCCCATTCCGGCCGTTGTAGATGGCAGGCACCGGTGCGTCCAGTCCCGCCACGCTGACCCGGAAGATCCCGGGCGAAGCCGGGCTGACGTTGAAGTTGAAGTTGTTGCTGACGCCGCCCGGCGTTCGCAGCACCATCGTGGAGGAGCCCTCGGTGCTGAAGGGCATCTGGGCGTTGATCTGCGCCGCCGACACATATAGCACCGGCACGGGCATGCCGTTCACCAGGAGGCAGCTTTCGCCCAACGCGGTGGGCAGGGGCATCTCCTGCGTGGCGATGTTCACCGGGCTGAGATTGCCGCCGAGAATGCTCACCAGCGCTCCTGAGGACGGTACGGAACTGCTGTCTGCCGCATTCACGATCCGGTCAATGCGCGGTGGCGCGGTGCCGGCGTCGTACTCCCAAGGCAGCACCGTGAAACCGGAAACGGTGAGCGCGACCAGCGCCTTGCGCGAAGAGAGCGCCACCAGAGACCGGCTGAATACATTGCCCGCCGCTTCACTGCCTTCCAGCGGCGCCTCGCTGACGCGCGTGGGCCGGATGGAAAGTCCCGTCGTCGTATCGATCCGCTCCATGACGCCCGGCGCGCTGAGACGCACCGCCGTGTCGCCGGCAAAAGCGAAACCCGCGCTGACCGTGGTGGATGCCACGGTGGGCGAGTTGAAGCGCCGCGTCGTCACCAGCGATGCGTTCAGCAGGGCATTGCCCACCATGAACTGATCAAAGTTGGATGCCGCGTACGCACCGGAGAGCTTTTCGGTATCCCGGCGCGACACGGAAAACGTGTCGGAACTGGCGTTGTACAAATACAGGTTGCCGTCGGCCGATACGGCCATGGCCGTATTGCCGTTACCGGCGGGAACCAGCATCGTGTTCTCGTGAATGTTGTTTTCCCACGGGCCCAGCGTCGGAAACTCCGCCGCCCGGCGCGTCGCAAAGTCGACGCGATCCATCTTGTGTTGCGGCCCCGCCACCCGGGCGGCCGCGATAATGCCCCGGCCCGTCGCGGCCAGCGACCGCGGGTAATGCCCGCCGGGGAAAGCGATCCGCTCCACCGGCTGCAACGTTTCTAGATCAAAGACGCTGGCGATCTGGGCGTTATCGTGGCCCACCATCAGGTGCCGGCGGTCCATGGTGAAGGCCATCTGCCAGGGCGTCTGGCTGGTGCGGAGTGTCCCGATCTGCTGGTAGGTGGTGCTGTCGAACACCAGCACCTGATTGCGATCCTGGCGGAGGATGTAGAAGCGATCGCGAATCGGGTCGGCCAGCAGGTCGATTAGTTTGCCGGGTACGCTAAAGACACTGCCACGCTGGTCCGGGTCCTTCAGGTTGATCACCAGGCGGACGGTGGCGGGGATGCGCACGCTATCGGGCGCAGTGATGGTGACCGTGGCCGTTACCACGCTATTGGCGGATTGGAATGCCAGTGGGTCGACCGTCAAACGGATGGTGGCGGGCGTGACGCCTGCGACCGCGGAGAACCGGATCCCCGGCACATCGGAGGCCAGTGAAAACTCGGTCGCCTGTCCGCTTAAGTCCACAATCTGTAGATCCGCCAGCTGTGCGCGGCGGTCGCAGGAGTTGGCCCGGAAGACCACGTCTTCCACCGTGGCCGTCACCCGGCGGTGCAGTTCAAGGTTGCCCACCGGCAAGAACATCACGCCCGATTCCGACACCGCATACATCATCGATCCATCGGCGGAAAGCACGCCCCGGCCGGCCAGGTTTTCCGGCAACTCCAGGCTCTCGATCAACTCCAGATTGTCCGACGCCACAATGGATAGCACCGGCGGCGGCAGCGTAGTCAGCTTCACGTCCTTGCCTTGTGGCACTTGGGAGTAGATGACGCCCCGGCGGCTGTCAATGGCGTGGCTGCCCACGCTCAACAGGCCGGCCGGGTTGATGAACTGGGCAATGTTTTGTCCTGCCCGATCCCGCAATGCCCACCCACCCACTTGCAGGGTGCCATCCTGGTTGACGCTGACCGCTCGCGGACCCATTGGCGGGTCGGACGTATAGCCGACCACCTGCATCCGGCGCGGCAGCACTTCATAGCGGAAACGGTAGGAGTCCGTCAGGCAGTAGATCCAGCGTCCGTCACCGGAAACGCCCATTGCGGCCCCGACAATATCGCCGGGCCGGTTCTCGCCCACGGGCCGCGGCAGGGCGTTGATGGTGAACTGGCCAATGCTGCCCAAGGTTTCGAACACGCCCAGCACCGGGTCTACCAGAAGGAACTCCCTTCCAGTGATCACCAGCGCCTTGCCGTCAATGCCAAACTGCACCGCCAGTGGTGCATTGGCCAGATTGATGGTCTGGCGGGCTGTTGAGTTCAGGTCGATCAGCGTCAGGGCATTCTGCGGCGGGTTGGGCGTGGTGAAGTTGCCATAGTGTGTCACCACCAGCCAGCGCCCGTCGGGCGATAGTGAAAGTGAGCCGGGCTGCGGCGCTACGTTCATCGACGTCGTCACCGCACCCGTGGCCAGCGACACGACATCAATACGACGTCCGCCGAAGTTGGCCACATAGAGCACGCCCCGTGGCTCATCCAACGCCAGATCCGCGCCTTGGCCGCCCAACGCGGTGACGCGGCCGAAGGGCGCAGCTTCGCTCAGATTGGCGATCAGGATCGCCCCGAGCAGCAAGAAACTACGCCAACCTCCGGCCGCCACTCCCATGGCTGCCCGGCCGCGCTGCGCGCGCAGATTCAGTTGTTGCACCGCTACCTCCGGTGTCGTTACTCGTCAACGTTCTTTTTGCGGCGCAGCACAATCAGGCCCAGCAGAACCACCGCAATCGCGGCACACACGATACGAACCAATGAAACGTCCATGGAGACTCTCCTTCTTGTATAGCCGGGCCACCTTGACCCTTGAAGAACAGGTTTGTTGCAATCTGCCCTCCTGGATAGTTATCGGCGCGTTGAGCGCTGTCTCTAGCAAAACCTACGTCAGGTGTTTGCCCGATTACATGTTGTTGATCATCGGGACTACGTCACGGATGATCCGGACCACCACCGGGCCCACCGTCACCACAAACAACGACGGCAGGATGCAGAAGAAGATGGGGAAAACCAGTTTGACCCCCAGGGTGGCTGCCTTTTCCTCGGCTATCTGGCGGGCCTGGATGCGCATGTATTCCGAATGGGAACGGAGGCTCTGGGCGATGCCTGTTCCAAACCGGTCGGCCTGCACCAGCACGCCCACCAGTTTCTTCAAGTCATCCACGGCGGAGCGGTCGGCCAGATTCTTCAAGGCTTCCATGCGCCGCTTACCGGCCTTCAGCTCCAGGTTCACCATCATGAACTCTTCGGCGATGGCCGGATAGGCGTGCTGTAGCTCCTTGGCCACCTGCATAATCGCCTGGTCCAGGCCCAGGCCGGATTCCACACCCACCACCATCAGGTCCAGTGCATTGGCCAAACCGCGCTGGATATCCTTCTGGCGGCGGCTGCTCATGATGTTGAGTACTTCGTTGGGCCCAAAGAAGCCCGCCGCCAGCGAAGCCAGGATGGCCATCATCTTGTTGGAAGGATCCGAATCGGCGTTGGCCACGGCCAGCGCCATCAATGCCGGCAACAAGGCCGCCATCAGCATCTTGGCTCCATAGAATACCGGCAGTGCCTGTGGACTGCGGATGCCGGCCCGGATCATGCGCTTGCGCATGATGGTGACGTTGGCGGGCGAGGCCGGCACGATCGACCCCATCTTTTCCAGCAGCTCCTGCATCACCAGGCTGGGATGCTTGGAGACTTCCGCCGGGACATCCAGTGCGACGCCGGTGACGCGGTCCACCGCTTTGCTGGGGTCAGCCCAGAAGCGCTTGCCCAGGAAGGCGCCCACTGCGGCGATCATCACAAACAGCAGGCCCGCGTACATGAGGTCCATGGCGCGTTAAACCTCGATCTGCACGATCTTGCG
>JBIKMK010000490.1:0-3994 GCA_044359315.1 Bryobacteraceae bacterium
TTTGAAGAAAACCGGCAAGACCTCCGAGGCCTGGCCGGAGCGGTTTGCCGCCTGGTTGAAGCGCGGGCACTAGTGCCTTGGCCCCCAGGGTTGCGGTAGCCTCGAAGATTGCCTGACCTGTTATCCGCTCTCGTTGCCTTTGCCGCGGCCTTTGCCGCGGGTGTGATCAATTCCGTCGCCGGCGGCGGAACGTTGGTCACGTTTCCCGCACTGGTCTGGCTGGGCGTTCCGTCTATCGTGGCCAACGCCACCAATGCGGTTTCCATGACGCCCGGGTCGATGGCGAGCGCGTGGGGCTACCGGCGCGAACTGGGTTCCAGCAAGCGGATGCTGGTGCTGATGGCACCCAGCCTGGCGGGTGGGATCTGCGGTGCGCTGCTGCTGAAGTTGACGCCGCCGGGGGTGTTTGACCTACTGGTGCCGTTTCTGATTCTGTTTGCCACGTTGCTGTTCATGGCGCAGCAGCAGGTGCAACGGCTCCTGAAGACTCAAGCTGCGCTGGACCATTCATCATCCAGCTGGCTGGTGGGGGCGATCACGTTCCAGTTCTTCGTGGCCCTCTACGGCGGCTACTTTGGCGCGGGCATGGGCATTCTGATGTTGGCGGCACTGAGCATTATCGGGCTCACCGACATTCACCAGATGAACGGCTGGAAGAACGTGTTCGGCACCTGCATCAATGGCATCGCCGCGGTGTACTTCATCGCCTCCGGGATGGTCTCCTGGCCTTATGCCCTCGTCATGACCGCCGGCGCAATCGCGGGCGGTGCGGGTGGCGCAGGCTTGGCCCGAAAGCTGGGCCGGGATGCGGTGCGGCGGATCGTCATTGTGGTGGGCTTCG
This sequence comes from Bryobacteraceae bacterium, assembly GCA_044359315.1. Lineage (GTDB taxonomy): Bacteria > Acidobacteriota > Terriglobia > Bryobacterales > Bryobacteraceae > JAPKYZ01. Next base: position 842 of record JBIKMK010000490.1, read on the forward strand.
GGATGGCGCTGTCGCTCTACTTTAAGCGCTAGCGCCATCCCCACCCGCGTTACCAGCGCAAGCGCAGCGCCAGCTGATAGGTGCGCGGCAGATTGGCGGCACTGGTGATGCGGCCGAAGTTGCCGTTGGTGGGATTCAATTCCGGTCCATTGAACTGGGTGCGGTTGAAGGCGTTGAACGATTCGCCGCGCAGCTGGGCGATGAAGCGTTCGGCGATCTGGATGTCCTTGAACAGGCTCATGTCAATGTTGTTCACGCCGTGGCCGCGATAGCCGGGGAAGGCTCGGCTGAAGGTGCGCAGGTTCCGGTCCAGCTGCTGCGCCGCGTTGCGGTTGAAACGGCTGGTGTCAAAGGTCTGGGCGATGTTGCCGGCCTGCCAGTTCAGGTCGCCACCCAAGTAGATGACGTTGCCCCATTCCACCGGCCCGCCGGGTTGGATGGTGTAGATGACGTTGGTTTTCCAGCCGCCGATGGCGCGGTTCAGCCACGGGCCGGCCCCGCCGCCGATGCGCTTGCCTTTGCCGAACGGCAGGTCGTAGCTGCCGGAAAAGACAAAGCGCTGCGGGCGATCTTCACCCGCGATACGGCGGTGTACTTCCGTGTCCTGGGCGTTGAGGAACTCGGTGCGTTCCAGCATCTTCGACCGCTGATAGTTGGCCAGGAACTGCAAGCCATTCGAGAAGCGCTTTTCCACCCGCGCCTGGAACATGTGGAACGAAGCGGAGCCAATCGTCTGCCCTTCCACGCGCACGCCAGCTTGGCCGGAGAACTGGGGGTAGGGGCGCAACAACTGTTCGGTGGAGACGTTGTTGCCGTTGATTCCGGTGCCTGGCAGTAGTCCGCGGAAGGGGTTTGGGACGACGGCGGTTAGGCGGTCGATATTGGCCTGGTCGCGCACGCCGGTGGTGGACAGCAGGGAGCGGGGGATGAAGTTGAGGTCGCGATTGAGCGGCAGGTGGCTGGCCTGGGAACCGATGTAGCCCACTTCGACCACGGTGTTGTTGCCCAGGGTCCGCTGGATGTTGAAGTTCCAGCGCCAGGTGCGCGGCTGGCCGATCTTCTCTTGGGTGTAAGTGACGTTCTGGCCCAGGAAGGTGTTGACGCCCAGGGCGGCACCCACCGGTTGCAGAATGCCGCCGGGGAAGGGGTTGGCCAGCGTCGCCACCGGCGACAGAAAGTTATTGACGTTGGCAGCCAGCGCAGTGGTCTGGCTGAAGCCGGGCTGCTGCACGCCCGTGGTCCCAATGCCCTGATAGAACAGGCCGACACCGGCGCGGAGCACGGTCTTAGAACCCAGTGCGGCAGGTGACCAGGTGAAGCCCAGGCGCGGCGCAATGGCCGCTCCATAGGTGGAGTAAATGTTCCGGCGATCCGGATTGGCAAACGTTACGCCACCGGTGGGGTTGAACTGGGCGGCAGCCAGCAGCGCGCTGGGGCTGTTGGCGTAGGCGGCCCGGGCGGCGGCGGTGACGGCGTTGGTGGCGGCGGAATCGAAACCGTTCAAGCTGCGGTTGTAGCGTTCCGTGGTGCCCAGATCGCGCTCATACCGGATACCCGCGTTGATGGTGAAGTTGGGGCGGATACGGAAGTCATCCTGCACGAAACCGGCGTAGTAGTAAGACCGCTGGGTGCGTGTGGCGTTCACCTGGAAGTTGCCGCCAGTGGGATAGCCCAGCAGGAAAGCCGTTAGCTCCTGCCCGATGGGCGATTCCGGCGAGTTGTCCAGCGGGCCGCGCGCCCAGGCGCTGTTGAACTCATAGCGGCCTGACGAGTTGCCAAAGCCGTTGGAGCTTTCGTCCTGGCGGCGGATATCGCCACCGAATTTCAGCGAGTGCCGCCCGGCGATTTTGGTTAACGTGACGAAGCCCTGGTAGGTATCAAACGGCGTCAGGTCGCCGCCGGAATCGCCCAACTGCCGGAAGCTCTCGGTGGAACCGGGGCTCTCAAAGCGCATCACCGGAAACACCAGCTTGGCGGCGGAGGCGCGGAGGCTGGCGGGTAAGCCGAGTTGCGTAAAGTCGAAGCCGTCGCTGGGGCGGATGCTGCCTTCCACGAAACGGGTCCAGTTGAAGCGGGTGTTCATCACCAGCGTGGGGGTAAAGGTGTAGACATCGTCAATCGCCGAACCCCAGTTGACGCGCGACAGGAAGTTGCCGGTGGCCAGGTTGTCGAAGCGGTTGCCGCGGTTCTCGATGCGGTCGTTGTTGCGCATGTTCCAGAACAGCTTGTGGCGGTCGCTGACGTTCACATCCAGGCGGCCCATGTAACTGGAAAATGTGTCGGACCGGATCTGGTTGTTGAAGTAGTTGTCGCGGCCATCGGCGCGGCCGGAGAAGTTGGGTTGCGGGTAGAAGGCCAACACGCTCTGGGCAATCGGGCTCAGGCGGGCCGTGGGGATGACGTTGCCCGCGATCGGTTGGCGGCGGATGCGGCTGCCTTCGGCGACGCCGGAGTTCGGGTCATAGAGCTGATAGATGGCGCCCAGCGGCAGCAGTGCGGAGAGATCACCACGCCGTTGGTTGGCCGTCGGCACGGTAGAGAACGTGGGCTCCGGCTCACTTTGGCGGATGCCTTCATAGGCGAAAAAGAAGAAGACGCGGTTGCGGCCATTGAAGACTTTGGGGATCAGCACGGGGCCACCCGCGGTGACGCCGTACTGGTTGAACCGGGTTACGGGCTTCTTCTGCCCGGCGGCGTTGGTGAAGAACGGCGTCGCCTTCAAGCGCGAGACCTGGTTGAACTCATACGCGGAGCCATGGAACTCGTTGGTGCCGCCCTTCATGACGACGTTCACCGTACCGCCAGCGGTGTTGCCATACGCCGCATCAGCCATAAAGGCTTCCACCTTCACTTCGGTGACGGCATCCACCGGTGGGTTGTAGGCGACCCGGCGATTGCGGGTCATGTCCGGTGCGCCGTCCAGCAGCAGTTCGTTGGCCTGGCCTTGGCCGCCACCCATCGAAAAGCCAGCGGGGCCGCCATTGTCGAAGGGACGCGTGAAGCGCGGGTCCGACGAAGGCACGACGCCGTAGGCCAACTGGGCCAGCGTTAGCGGAGTGCGGCCATTCATCGGCATGTTCTCGATCTGGCTGGAGGTGATCACCTGGCCGACACTGGAGGTAGCGGTGGTCAGCAGTGGGGCATCGGAGGAGA
>JBIKMK010000491.1:0-3975 GCA_044359315.1 Bryobacteraceae bacterium
TTATCTGCGCACCTACTACACGCCCACCGGCAAGATCGCCCAGCCCATGCTGGCCATCCACACCGACTATGACCCGCTAGTGGCCGTCTGGATGCCCAACATGTACCAGATGACGGTGGAGCAGGCCGGCACGGCCGGCAAGTTCGTCCAGCAGTACGTCAAGCGCGATGGCCATTGCAGCATCTCCCCGGCCGAGACGGCCGAGGGCTTCGATGAGTTGCGGGAGTGGGTAGAAAAGGGCCTCCGCCCATCATCAGGCGACCGCACGATTGCGGCGAAGTAGTTTGGACAACATAGCCCCATGCGCGAGCCTGGGGCTTCTTCGGGGTACGGACCGCAGCCCAGCCCCATGCGTGAGCTTGGGGCTTCTTCGGGGTACGTGAGCAAGCCCCAAGCTGACGCATGGGGCTAGAGCGGCAGCACGTGGTGGTCGAAACAGTCCACGTGGATGTTGTCGTAGACGCGCCCCACCAGGTCCGGCCCGTGCTGGGCCAGAAACGGCAGGATCGAATAGAACCGTTCCTGCAAGTGGCGGTGCGGGAAGATCTCGTTGATCAGGTAGGTGGAATCGGTCTGTTCCCGATCGCTCCGCCGCATCAGTTCCCGCGCGGCTTTGGCTTGTGATTTGGCCAACTGGTGGGCGATCTTGCGGCGGCTGGTGGCGAAGGCATCCACCAAGGTGCGATCAAAACCTGCAAGCGCCTGCTCCACCCGATCAAGCGTGATCTTCAACTCCGCCGTGGCGTCGGTAAAGGTCTGTTGCAGAGCCGGCGGTGCCAGGTGCGCCGCGATCTGCTCCCGGACACTCGCTTCCGGCCGCATCAGATCGGGCAGGCGCAAGCGGTAACGATCCATAAGTTTCGCCGCCCGGGCATCCAGCAGCGTAAAGCCCGCTCGCGGCAGGGCAACCGGCTGACGGCCCAGCAGAGCCTCATAGAGCACTGCCGACTGCGCCAGATAAGCGATCTCAGCTGGTCCGCCGATCATGGCAACGGTGGGCAGCAGAAAGTCCTGCATCACGGGACGTAGCAGCGCGTTGGGAGACAGTTGCTCCGGCGCGCCGGTAAAGGCTGTCACGTCGGCGGCCTTCAGTGGCTTGCGGCGCCCGCCTTCCAGCACAAAGAACAATGACGAACCCTTGCCGTCAAACAGCACTTGGGCGTGATACCAGGCGGCGGTCAACGCTTTGCTACGCTCCACCACCCGATCATTCAGTTCATTGGAGCGAGCCGCGGCGGCGGCCAGAAACGGAGCCGCGATCTGGCGGATGGAAGGCCGCAGCGGATCGAGAAAGAGTACCTCGTGATCACCCAGCAGCTCCCGCACCAGGCCGATAAACGCCTCGCCAAAGGTGGCCCCCACCCGATAGTGGCGGCGCACCATTTCATCATCCACCGCCGGCAATTCCGTGATCCGCACCCGGCCCACCGGCTGTTGCGGCTGATGGTCGCCTTTCGCCGTTAGTTTCACCGGCATCCGGGCGGCATCCAGCGTCCAGGTGTGGTCAATCTCTTCGAAGTCGTGATCTTCGGTGGCCACCCAGAACACAGGAACTGCGGGGGTGCCTTGGGCGGTCAACTGCCGGGCCAGATGCACGGCGGTCAAAGCCTTGAAGACCGTATAGAGCGGCCCGCCGAACAATCCCACCTGCTGTCCGGTGACCACGGCGACCGTTCCGGGCTGCGCCAATTGGTCCAGCAACGGTGAACCAGGGTTTATTTCGGCCAGTGCAGCAACAATCGCTTGACGCCGGTCAGCCGGAAAATCCACCGTTACGCGCTGGTTGAGATGGGCGGGCGGGGATGGATAAAACGCCGTAACCCGTTCAGGATGATAGAGAAAGTCGGAATACAGCTTCGACGTTCCTGGCATGTCGGTATGTCGAACGCAAGCTGATTCCATGGGGGGCAGAGGTTTCCTCAGAGTATCAGATGAGGGAATTCCAGCGGGGTTTCGATCTTTCTGGTGTTAGCTTGGAAAAAGGGCCCTACCGGGTTCGCCAAAAGCAAAAGGACTCACGCCACGACCATGTTGGACGAACAACAGTTCAAACTCTACTGCGACCGCGAGATGGATTTTCTCTCCCGGGCACTGATGCGCGCCGGCGAAGAATTCGAGTTCGACACCGACTTGAATGCCGGGGCCTTGACGTTGGAGTTTGAGACGCCTCCGGCCAAATTTGTGGTCAGCCCCAATGCCCCGGTGCGGCAGATCTGGATCTCAGCCCACTCCCGGAGCTTCAAGCTGGACTGGGACCCGGAAACTGAGGCCTTCGTGCTACCCGGCACCAAGCAGACGCTGCTGGAAGTGATGGCGCAGCATGTCTCGGAGCACCTGGGCGAAACGGTGACGCTCTAGCCCCTCGCGGCCTACCCTCCAGGATCAGGCAGCAGCAAGGACCAAAGCCCCCGCAGTGCCCGGCGTCTACATCTCGTATCCGTTTTGCGCGCAGAAGTGCACCTACTGCAACTTCGCCTCCGGCGTCTTTCCGCGTGAACTGGAACCGCTCTACAACGCGGCGCTGCGGCGTCACATCGTTCAGCATCAGTTCGCCTGGAAACCGGAAACGGTCTACTGGGGCGGCGGCACGCCCAGCCTGATGGACCTGGAGGCCTTTGCGTCCGTTATGCAGGCGATCCCCGGAGCACCTTGGGTGGAAGCAACACTGGAGGCTTCGCCCGGCACCATCACGCCGGAACGGGCGCGGGCGTGGCGGCAAGCGGGTATTGACCGGGTCAGCCTGGGCGTGCAGAGCTTTGTCGAGCCCGAAATCCGGCAGACCGGCCGCAAGCACACGCGGGCGATCGTGGAGCAGGACGTGGCGATGCTGCGCGACGCGGGCATCCGGAAGATCAACCTGGACCTGATTGCCGGCCTGGCCGGGCAGACGCGAGAATCGTGGCGGCAGTCACTGGACGCGCTGCTGGCGCTGGAACCGGATCATGCTTCGGTCTACATGCTGGAAGTGGATGAAGATTCGCGTCTGGGCCGCGAACTGACCCTGGGCGGTGTCCGCTATGGCGCGGCGGTGGTGCCCTCCGATGACGCCATTGTCGAGTTCTATGAGACCGCGGTGGATGTACTGCCCGCCGCCGGACTGCCCCGGTATGAGATCTCGAACTTTGCGCGTCCGGGGCATGAATCGCGGCACAATCTGAAGTACTGGCGTCGTGAGCCCTACATCGGCTTTGGCGCCGACGCGCACTCCTTTGACGGGATCGAGCGTTGGGCCAACACGGATTCCATCAACGACTTCGTGACGCTGGACAACCCCATCGTGGAGCGCAACCCGGCCATCGCGGGCGAGGAGCATTTTTTCCTCGGGCTGCGTCTGAGTGAGGGCATTGAGGCCGGCGGCGTGCCGCATCACCCGATGGAGGATTCCGGGTTGCTCGAACGCGTGGACGGCCGGCTGCGGCTCACCCGGCGCGGTGTACTAGTCTCAAACGAAGTGTTCCAGGAATTTCTCGCATGACCTATATCGATCTACGCAGCGACACTGTCACCAAACCGACGCCCGCAATGCGCGCCGCCATGTCCACCGCCGAAGTGGGCGACGACATCTATGGGGAGGACCCCACCACCAATGAACTGGAAGCTCGGGCCGCGGAACTACTGGGCAAGGAAGCGGCCATCTTTGTGCCCACTGGCTGCATGGGCAACACCATCGGCATCAAGCTGAACACCCAGCATGGCGACGAAGTAATCTGCGACGCGCGCGGCCACGTGATCGATTGGGAGCTTTCGATGACGGCCTGGTTCTCCGGCTGCCTGGTGCGGACCGTGCCCACGCCCGACGGCATCCTCACCTGGGACCGGTTGTCGCCGTACATCCGGCACATCTCGCCGCACAATTCGCCGACGGCTTGCATCGAGATTGAGAACACCCACAACATGGCGGGCGGAGTTCCCTACCCCGTGGACGTGATCGATGACGTCACCACGCGCGCGCATCAACTGGGCATCAAGGTCCAC
>JBIKMK010000492.1:0-3974 GCA_044359315.1 Bryobacteraceae bacterium
TTTAGTTTGCCAGCCTGCTCCACGGCGTCGCGTAGAGACACGGCTAGCGTCAGGGCCACTAGGGCGTGCATATCAGTGCTCCTAAATTCTTTCTGTAAGTTCTGTTGTTGTGAAGAGGCGCCTTAGCGGGCGGTGTGGATAAACGTATCCACCCGCAAGCCGGCCGGGATCTGCTGGCCCGGGTCCAGCTCAATCAGCGTTTCCAGAATCTTCGTGTCGACGCGCTCAGTTGGCTCATCGGTGCGGATGTTCTTGCGGCCCAGAATCTGGCCAATCTTGACCACCTTGCCCGTAAACTTGCGGTCACCATAAGCGGCTGCCGTCACGTGAGCCGCCTGGCCTACCATCAACCGCGCTACATCGCTTTCATCCACATCGGCCCGCACGCGCAAGCGTGACAGATCGCCCAAGGTGACCACCGGAGTGTCGCCTTTGCCCGAGACGCTTTCACCCGCGCGCAGCTTCTTCCGGAGCACCACACCGTCGATGGGTGAGCGGATGTAGGTCTTGGCCAGCATCGCCTGCGTTTCGCGAAGCTGCGCCTGGGCGCGCTGGATCTCCGCCTCAACCCGCTTGCGGTCCTCTGCACGGAAGCCTTCATGCACCAGGCCGGAGCGTTCCTTGGCGGCGTCCAACCGGGCCCGTGCGACGCGGAACTCGCGTTCGGCGGAATCGAACTCAAACCGCGCAATGGCCCCTCGATCCAACAGGCTGCGCCGCCGATCCAACTCGGCTTGGGTGTTGGCGAGCACGGCTTCTGCTTCGCGCACATTGGCGTCGGACTCGCGCTTCTCCTGGCCACGGTTGCCGTTAGTTAAACGCTCCAGATCCGCCTGCCGCTCACGGATCGACGCTTCAGCCAGCGCCACGCGAGCCTGGTAGTCGGCATTCACGAGGACCGCCAGTATCTGCCCCCGCTTCACCTGGTCCCCTTCAGCCACCGGCACTTGGGCCAGCTTGCCGTCCAGTTCGCTGCCAATCTTGATCTCTTCCGAAGCCGGCTCCACGCGGCCGGCCGCCACCACCATCTCGCTGGAGTTCTTGCGCGGCGTGGGGGCTGACGTCTCTGCCGGATTGGCGGCCTTCACGGCAGGGCGCGCCCAGTAAAGCGCGGCTCCCGTCACCAGGACGGCGGCCAGGGTAATGATCAATGTGCGTTTCATGCGTTGATTCCTTCGTGTTCAATCTGGTGGGACTGCTTTTCGCCGTGGGCTTGTTCCTCTAAGCGGCCATCGGCAATGTGGACCATGCGCGTACCGTAATGCAGCACGCGCGAATCATGCGTGACGATCACCACCGCCCGGCCACGATCGCGAGCCAATGTGGAGAGCGTCTCCATCACCAGTTGCCCGCTTTGTGAATCGAGCGCCGCGGTGGGTTCGTCGGCCAGGATGATCTTCGGATCTCCGGCCAGCGCGCGGGCAATCGCCACGCGCTGCTTCTGTCCGCCCGAAAGATCGGCTGGGTGGTGCTTCGTGCGGTCGGCCAAGCCCACTTGCTCCAGCAACTCCTGGGCGCGCTTACGGGCGGCGCTTTTCGAAAGACCCTTCAGCGTCAGGGCCACCTCGACATTCTCCAGAGCCGTCAGCGCCGGGAAGAGGTTGAAACCCTGAAAGATGAAGCCGATGTTGCTCAGCCGGATGTCGGGCAGCCGGGATTCCTTGATGCCGACAATCTCTTGCCCCAGCAGCTTGACGCTGCCGGAGGTGGCACTAAGGATCGCGCCCATGATCGACAACAGCGTCGTCTTGCCGGACCCCGACGGTCCGCACATCAGCAGTACCTCGCCCGCTTGCACCGTCAGATCGGTGGGCCGCAGCGCGTGCACCGCAGCATCGCCGGTGCCGTAGGTCTTGGTGACGTTGCGCACTTCAATGAGTGGTTGCATATTGGTGTCCTTTCCCGGTGCTCGTGCCTTAGCCTTTGAAGACCATCGCCGGGTCGATCGAGGTGGCCTTGCGGATGGAGATCACGCTGGCCACGATGCACATGGCGAGCGCGAGGAAGAAGAGGCCCACGGCCATCTCCGGCGGCAGCAGAATCGCGGCGTTGCCTGTTTCGCTACTCTTGGCCACAAACCATCCAGCGACGAGTGCCAGACTGTACCCCATCGTGGCGGAGATCAGCGCCTGTTCGATGATGATGCGGTAGATGTAGCTGTTCCGCGCTCCCATCGCCTTCAGCGTGCCGAACTCCCGGATGTGGTCCACCGTGGCGGAATAGATGGTCTGCGCCACCACCACGATGCCCACCAGCAGGCCCAGCACCGCGCCCATCAGGGTGGTGACGCCCGCCCCTGTGGTGAACAGCCAGTAGCTCTGCGTAAGGCTCCGCATCTCTTCATTGGTAAAGACATCCACATCCGGAATTGCAGTCTTCAGGTCGGCCTTCAGCTTCTGCAGGTCCACGCCGGGTTTGGCCTTCACCAGAAGGAAGTATGTCTCGTCCTCTTTGAGCAGTGTGTAATTCTGGCCATTCTTGAAGCTGGTGTAGACGTAGGGTGAGGTGGTAAAGCTGCGGATGCCTTGCGTCAGACCCACAATCCGCGCGCGACGCTGGTTGATCTCAATGGAATCCCCCACGCCTTTGACGCCGAGCTTCTCCAGATAGAGTTGGTCAACAATGATGGTGTCCTCGCCCCGCAACGCTTCCACGCTGCCCTCGATGATGTTCCACGGGCCGCCCATGCCCCCGTCCAGATCGAAGCCCGTCACCTGCACTGATTCCTGAGAGCCCGTCGGCAACTTCCATTGGGCGAACTGGAGGGCGAACCGTTCCACGCGCTCCACGCCGTCCACCGCTAGCGCTTTGTAGCGGCGCTTTTCCGGAAAGGCGGCTGCTCCGTTGACATGTGGAACACCCGGCGCCGTCAGCCATAGGTCCACGCCGGACCGGACCACCACATTGGCCGTGGTATCCAGGAATCCCAGGAACAATCCGAACTGGACAATGATCAAAACCAGCGCAAAAACGATCCCTGTCAGCGTCACCGCTAACCGTACCTTGTCGTGAAAAAGATTCTTCCAAGCCAGCGTTGTCATTACCACAGTCCTTTTGGTCAACGATGTTTACTAAACACTGTTCATTATGAGAACTACGGTTGATGAAGTCAAGAGGAAAACTCACCTAGAGTCAGAAAATGGGTGGGATTGCGGCCTCCTGGGGTGAGACCGCCGGAAAGAGATTCAGGGGACGGAGTGAAACAGGTGGACGAGTGACGACGCCGCGGCGCTACGGGCGCAGGCCGCGCAACAGCATGTCGAGACCGGTGGAGATGATGGCTTCTGCCGGGGCCATCGGGAAAGTGGGAGCGGTCTTCAGACAGATCAGCATCTGGGTGATCCCGTGGAGACACATCCACGTGGTCTGCGCCAAAACATCCGGATCATCCCGGCGAACCGTGCCCGCATCCATACAACGAATCAATGCCTTACGAAGCTGCGCCAGCGCTTCGAGGCCCGCGCGGTCCGTTGGGGTTAGCTCGCCCGAAAGGTCGGGTTCCGGGTCCGGGCCAAACGTCAGCAGGTAATGATGCGGATGCTCCAGGCCAAACAGAATGTAGCACCGAAGGCCGGCGCGCAATGCTTCATCGGGATTGGTAATCGCCTTTTCCAGCGTCTGCAACTGCTCAGTCAACTCCTCAAAGACTTCGCGGACAATGGTTTCGCCAATCTCGCGCTTGTCCTTGAAGTAGAGGTAGATGGTGGCGGGGGCGTACTCGATCTTGTCGGCGATCTTCCGCATAGACACATTCTGGTAGCCTTCCGAGACGAACAGCTCCGTCGCCGCGTCCAGGATATGCTGTCGCAGTGCCTCTTTCGCCCGAGCTTTCCGTTCCGATACGCCCATCGGCCTGATCGTAACAGAACAGTGTTCAGAAAGCAACCGACAATCTCCGAGCCTCCCTTGAGACTGCGCTGAACCCGTACCCTGCCGCCCACGGGGTGGGTTCGATACACTGATCGGACCGATGA
>JBIKMK010000493.1:0-3964 GCA_044359315.1 Bryobacteraceae bacterium
GACGTGAGGTAGGCGGCGTTCATCTCGCGCCGGCGGGACTGTTCTTCCAGGCGCGTCATCTGGGCAGTCAAGATCGCGGCCTGGAACTCCGTCAGACGCAGATTGGCACCGGTCGATTGATAGGTGAAGCTGGCCGTCATCACTTTGCGGCTGCGGCCGTTGTTGTGGAACGTGAAACATTTCTCGATGAACGCTTCGTCGCTGGAAATGATGGCCCCGCCTTCGCCGGAGTTCAGGTTCTTGGAAGCCTGGAAGCTGAAGCAGCCCGCCAAGCCATAGCTGCCCACTTTGCGGTTGCGCCATTCGCCCAAGTGCGCCTGCGCCGCATCTTCAATCAGCGGAATGTTGCGGCGGCGGCTCACCTCCAGCATCTTGCCCAAATCAAAGCTGGCGCCGCCCATGTGCACTGGCAGCAGCGCCCGAGTTTCCGGCGTGATCGCCGCCTCCACCTTCGACGCATCAATCTGGAACGTCTCGCGGTCGGTATCGACAAACACGGGCAGCGCGTGTTGCAGCAGGACGGAGTTGATGGTGGCGATAAAGGTGTAGGGCGGGACGATCACCTCGTCACCCGCGCCAATGCCCAACGCGTTCAACGACGTGATCAAAGCGCTGGTGCCATTGGCGACCGCCAGGCAGTGCTTGGTACCGGTGAGCGTGGCATAGGCTTCTTCAAAGCGCTCCACCAGCTTGCCCGTGCCACGCCCCCAACGCCCGCTGCGGAGCGCTCCCAGGATCTCCTGTTCTTCCACTTGGTTGGTCACGGGCCAGGTGGGCCACCGCTTGGTGCGGACCGGAGTGCCTCCCAAAAGGGCCGGTTTGACGGTGGTGGCGAGGGCAGCTGATGCGACGAGAGTGCGCCGGGTGATCATGAGGTGATGTTACTCAATGACGAGATCGTCCGCTGCCGCCTCTGTCCACGCTTGGTGGAGCACCGCGAAGAAGTGGCGCGGGTGAAGCGGCGGGCGTACCGGGATCAGGAGTATTGGGGCAAGCCCGTGCCCTCTTTTGGTGACCCGGCGGCAAGGCTGTTGGTGGTGGGGTTGGCGCCCGGGGCGCATGGGGCCAATCGGACGGGCCGCATGTTCACGGGTGACCGCAGCGGAGATTTCCTTTACCGGGCACTCTACGAAACAGGCTTCGCCTCCCAACCGGAATCGACCCATCGGGGTGATGGGCTCAGTTTGTCCGATTGCTTTATCTCGGCTCCGGTCCATTGCGCGCCGCCCGGCAACAAGCCCGAGCGAGAGGAGATCGCGACGTGTTCCAACTATCTGCGCCGCGAGTTGCCGTTGCTGAAGAATCTGAAAGCGGTGGTGGTGCTGGGCCGCATCGCGCTGGATGGCTATCGTGGTGTGGCGGGGCTGCCTGTGCTCCCGTTTGGTCATGGCCTGGTGCATTCGCTGAAGCCGGTACTGATCTGCAGCTACCATCCCAGCCAGCAGAATACACAGACCGGACGGCTGACGGCGGAAATGTTGCACGCCGTCTTTGCCACTGCGCGCCTTATAATAGAGTCCAATTAATGCGTCACTCCTTCCTCACTTTGATGGTCGCGGTTCCGGCGCTGCTGGTGGCCGCGGAACTGCCGAACTGGGTGCAGCCGCGCGAGATGGATAACGTCAAGGCGCGGAAGAACTTCTGGAGCTTCCAACCGGTGCAGAAGCCAGCAGTGCCGGCGGTCGAGTCCAAATGGGTCCGCAATCCCCTGGATGCGTTCGTGCTCGAAAAGCTGCGCGAGAAGAAGGAAGAACCACGCGCTGAACTGGACCGGCGGGCACTGATGCGCCGCGCCATGCTGGACATCACCGGCCTGCCGCCGACGCCCAACCAGATGCGGGAGTTTCTCGCCGACAAGTCCCCTGACGCTTACGAGAAGCTGGTGGACCGACTGATGGCCGGCACCGCCTATGGCGAACGCTGGGGCCAGCGCTGGCTGGACATCGTGCGCTATGCCGACACCAATGGCTATGAGCTGGATGCTGAGCGGACTCATGCGTGGCGTTACCGCGACTACGTGATCCGCAGCTTCAATGCGAACAAGCCGTTCGACCGGTTTTTGAAAGAGCAGATTGCCGGCGACGAGCTGTGGCCCGCGGACACCGACGCCCTAGTGGCCACCGGCTTCCATCGCACGGGACCGGAGCACATTGTCGGCGGCAACCAGGATCTCGAAATGAACCGGCAGGAAGTTCTGATCGAGATGAATGCCGGCGTCGGCAACGTCTTCCTCGGCTTGACCGTGCAATGCGCGCGCTGCCACAACCACAAGTTCGACCCCTTCCTGCAGGCCGACTACTACCGCCTGGCCGCGATCTTTGCCGGAACGGAAGGGCGCGAAGTCGCCATCGCGACGCCGCTGGAATGGGCCTCCTACAGCTTCGAGCGTTATGAGTGGGAGCAGAAAGTGAAGCCGATCCTCGATGCCATCAAGGCCATCGAGAAGCCGTACCGCGCCAAGCTGAAGGCCGAAAAGCGGGCGCAGTTGGAGCCCAAGTTCCGCGACGCGCTGGCCGTGCCCGAAGCACAGCGCACCAAGGAGCAAGCGGAACTGGCCAAGAATGCGGAGTCGCAGATTGGCTCCACTTGGGACGAGGTGCTGGCCGCCATCCCGCCCGCCGAACTGGCCGTCCGCAAAGGCTGGCGCGAAAAGCTGCATGAGCTGGAACTGATCGAACCGGAGCCGCCACCGCACGCCTATGCCGCGGTGAATAGCGGCAAGCCGCATGCGACGCACATCTTGAAGGTGGGCGACCACAAGATGAAGCAAGGTCAGGTTGAGCCGGGTGTCCCGCTGGTGCTGGCTTTGGCGCGCGGGCAGCAGGACCTGGGCGATGTGACGCGTGACGTTGCCGGACGGCGCGCGCAACTGGCGGAATGGCTTGCCTCCGGCGATCATCCTTTGACCGCGCGAGTGTTCGTGAATCGGATGTGGCAGTTCCGCATGGGCGACGGGATCGTCAAGACGCCGAATGATTTCGGCACGCTGGGCGAGCGGCCCACCAACCCCAAGTTGCTGGATTGGATGGCCAGCGAGTTTGTCGCCTCTGGTTGGGACATCAAGAAGCTGGACCGCATGATCCTGACCTCCAGCACCTACCGTCAGACGGCCACGCAACGGCGGCGGCTGGATGCCGAGATGGTGCGGGATTCGATCCTGGCGGTGTCGGGCCAGTTGAATCCGAAGATGTACGGCCCACCCGTCAAGACGCCCATTGAGCAGGAGATCTACGACATCATCTTCACCGAGCAGGAGCCGGACAATCTGTGGCCCCTGCCCAAGGATCGGCGCGAGATGTACCGGCGCACGGTCTATGTGCTGAACAAGCGCACGGTCCGCCTGCCGATGCTGGCCAACTTCGATCAGCCGGACACCATGTCCAGCTGCCCGCAGCGGGCTAACTCGACGCATGCGCTGCAGGCGCTGACCATGATGAATTCGGACTTCATGGCAGAATCGGCCAAAGCCTTCGCGGCCCGATTGGGGAAGAAGGATCCGGTGGGTGATGCCTACTCCCTGGCCTTAACCCGCCAGCCGCGGCCGGAAGAACGAAAGCTGGCGGAGGAATTTTTCAAGAAAGGGGGAACGGTCGCCGACTTTGCGTTGGCGCTACTGAATCGCAATGAGTTCATCTACCTTCCCTAAGCCGCCTGAAGGTCTCTGCTCGCGATCATCGCGGCGTGACGTATTGCGCGCGGCCGCTCATGGCTTTGGCGGCATAGCGCTTGAAGCGATGCTGGCCAAAGGCGCATTTGCCGAAAGGACCAACCCGCTCGCAGCCAAGCCGCAGCACTTCCCCGGCAAGGCCAAGAACGTTATCTTCCTGTTCATGGTGGGGGCACCGGGACAGATGGATACGTTTGATCCGAAGCCGATGCTGAAGAAGTACGAGGGCCAAAAGTTGCCCGAGAGCTTCGGCAAGATCACCAGCCAGTTCACCGACGGCTCCACGCCCATCCTCGC
>JBIKMK010000494.1:0-3957 GCA_044359315.1 Bryobacteraceae bacterium
CGGGGCGGAGGCGTTCCGGAAGCAGCTTTGGAATGCCACGATGAGCGGGCAGTATCCGCACTTTGAAGGCGGTGACCCGGCGCTGATCAAGGTCTGGAAAGAGTTTTTTGAGCGCACGCGCTTCTGGGAACTGGAACCGTGGACCGACGTCGATGGCGGGCGGTGTCTGGCCCTGGATGACGTGGAGTACATCCTGTATGTCGAGAAGCCGTCGGGTCCGGTGGAGGTGGCCACGGCCAAGCACGGCTACGACGTCTACTGGATCGACCCGGCCACCGGGCAATCGACCAAAGGCAAGGACTACAAGGGCGAGCGCTACGTGGGCGAGCCGCCATCGAAAGATCACGACTGGGTACTGCACCTGTCTCGCGATGGGCGCAAGCAAGGGATGCTGAAGAGCTACAAGTTCGAGTCGCGCCTGAATCTGGGCCAGGAGATCGAACAGACGGTGGCGAAGGTGCCGTTTGAGATCGCGGAACCGGCCTCGGATGAGCTGTCGCTCGCCAAGCCGCCGAAATTCGCCATCAAGCTGAAGCGGGAGACTCGCGCGACGCGCATCATGAGCTATGTCTGGAGCGGCGAAGTAGTGGCCGATGGCGAGGGCAGTCGCATTTTGGCGCTGGGGGCGAATGGTCAACTTTCATTGCCGCGTGACTTGGCCAGCCACTTTCCGGCGGTGCTGAACATTCGCGTGATGGCCATCAACGCCAACGGCAAGGCCTATTCGATCGACAAAGTCTACCGGCTGGTGCCATGAGGCTGCTGGCACTGGATACCACTTCTGAGCACGGCAGTGTCGCGCTCCTGGAATACGGCCAAGTGGTGGCCACTCGCGAGATCCACGAACAGGACGGCTATTCGGCGGTGATCTTTGGGGTGATCACTGAACTGCTGGCGCACGTGGGATGGGCGCTGCATGACCTGGACTGCTTTGCCGGGGCGACGGGTCCGGGGTCATTTACGGGGGTCCGGGTTTGCCTGACGGCGGTGAAGGGGCTGGCGGAGGCCATCAACAAGCCAGCGCTGGGGGTCTCGAACCTGCAGGCCTTGGCTTCACTGGGGAACGACGCGGTCCGCGCCCCGTGGATTGATGCGCGGCGCGGCGAGGTGTATGGCGGCCTCTACGACGCGCGCGGGCGGGCGCTCGACCCGGAAGTGGTGAAGCCGAGTGAGGAGTGGCAGGCGGGGCTCGATCCGGAGGTGGAGGTGATTGCGGGCGAAGGGATCGCGCTGGCCTCGGCGATCGGCCGGATCGCCTACCGGCGCGCGCGAGCGGGCGATCGCCCGGACCCGGCATCGCTCGAAGCCAACTATGTGCGCCGCTCCGATGCGGAGCTGTTCTCGACGCCGTCCTACTAGCGGTTGGCGGATGACGCCGGCAGGAGGTTTTGGGACCCTCACCGCCCCCTTCGGACGCCGTTGAAAGGTCGCCGCAGTAAAAACATTCATCCTGCCTACCGCCTATGCGATATGCCTCGTAGGGTAGCGCTAAGTCAATGGCTACTCAAGACAAAGAGGACAAAATATGCCCGCAATTACCACCTTTAACATCGACGAAGTGATGTCCCGGATGAACCCAGACGAATTGGCCAGCTTGCCGATCGGCGCTGTGGAACTGGACCGCAACGGGAACATTCTGTTCTATAACCAAGCCGAAGCCGACATCACCGGCCGCACCAATCCCAAGGGGTTTATCGGCCAGAACTTCTTCCGGGATGTCGCCCCCTGCACGGATCGCCCGGAGTTTCGCGGCCACTTTGACAAGGTGGCCAGTGGGGCGGAATCACTGGCAATGTTTTACTACACCTTCGATTTCAAGATGACGCCGACTAAGATGTCCATCCAGATGAAGAAGCATTCTGAGAAGAACAGCATCTGGGTTTTCGTCAAGCGCCTGTAAGGTGCTTCCCTCGCCCACTGTTCCGGAACCGGGAGTCTGAAACGCAGCTACGGACTCCCGGGATTGGTAAGTGCCAGACCACAAACTTACTCGTAGCGTAGGGCGTGCATCGGGTCTACTGACATCGCTCGCCGGACGGGCAGGTACCCGGCCAGGAGCGACACCAGCACCACCGATACAGTAGCCCCGGCCAGCACTCCCAGGTCCAGACCTTTCATTTCGTACAAGAGCGATTCGGCATAGATGGACACTCCGACAGCCGCCGGAAGCCCGAGTAGCGAACCACCGGCGATCAGCCAACCCACTTCGCGCAGCACCATGGCGCGAATCGCGCCGGGATCGGCCCCAATCGCCACCCGGATGCCGATTTCGCGCGTCCGGCGGGAGATGGTGTACGAGAGCACGCCGTAGAGGCCCACGCCCGCCAATAGTGTCGCCAGTCCGGCGAAGGCCGTGGCCAGGGTGGAGACCATGCGGTCCAAGGCGATATTCTCATTCACCTGGGTTTCGAGCGTCTTCAATTCTTCGATGGGAAGATTGGCATCCAACTCGGCCACGGCGCGGCGTAGCAGCGGTATCACCTGGCGATGATCGACGGCGGTCTGGACATAGAAGCCCATGGAGCCCAGATCCTTATCCTGACGGTAAGGCGTGTAGAACAGTGGCGGGACGGCCTGTTTGACGTCGCTGTACTTGGCATCCTTCACCACTCCCACCACCTCGATGTCCTTTTCGCCATTGCCCCGCATCCGTTTGCCGATCACGTTCTGATTCGGTGAGAACTTGCGGACGAAGGCTTGATTGACGATGGCCTTCTTGGGTGAATTCAAGCCATCGGCGGCGGTGAATTCCCGCCCGGCGATGAGGGGGATACCCAGCGTGCGGAAATAGCCGGGGCCGATCTGGTTGTACATCGAATGCGTGTCCGTATCAGGACCACTTTCAAATCCGTCGATACCCACATCACTGCCGTAGTTGTTGCCCGCCAGCAGCGGGACGCGGGAGGCGGTGATGGCCACCACGCCGGGAATGGCGCGGATGGACTCCTCGAGTCGTTCATAGAAGGCGCGCGTGCGTTCCGGCGTGTACTTGTTGAGGTCCGGGGAAAGGCCGAAGACGATGATGTTCTGGGTTCGAAGGCCCAGGTCTACCTTGAGGACATTCAGAAGGCTCTTCAGGAACAGTCCCGCCGAAATCAGTAACAGCAGGGAGAGGGCGATCTGGCCCACGACCAAACCCTGGCGGAAGCGCGTGGCGGAGCCGGTGCCGGAAACGTTGCCGGCCTGGTCCTTCATGACGGTCGCTAGATCCTGGCGAGTGGAATGCAGCGCGGGAAAGATGCCAAACAGAAGTCCGGTGCCCAGCGTGGCCGCAGCCATGAAGGCCAACGTCCGCCAGTTCATCGCCCCGGAGATCATCTGCACGGCGTCGGCGGGCAAGGTGGTGTAGAGCAAAGAACGGGTCCAATCCGCCACCAGCAGGCCGGCCAAACCAGCCGCTACGGCCAGCACCAGCGCTTCCACCAGCAACTGCTGCACCAGTTGAGAGCGACTGGCCCCCATCGCCAAACGGATTGCGATCTCCTTGGCCCGGGCGGCGGAGCGGGCCAGCAGCAAGTTGGCGATGTTGGCGCAGGCGATCAGCAGGACGAAGCCCGTGATGGCGAGCAACAGGGTCAGGGGCACGGTAGCCACGCCATGTACGACGCTTTGGCCGCGGTAGCCTGGCTGGAGCTTGATCGATTGGGCGGCGAACTGCTGGCGGTAACGGTCGCTGGCACCTTTTTGCAGTGGCAGGTCGAGTTCGCGAATGATGCCTTGGAACGGTCCGTTGATCCCGGTCTGCGCCTGTTCGATCGAAACTCCGGGCTTCAACCGGGCAAACAAGTAGACCCAATAGTTACGCCGGTTCGCGAGCCCCTTCCAGCCGGGCACGACTTCTTCACGCATGCTGACGGGGACATAGACCGTGGGGACAACGCCCAGGCTGGTGCCCTTGAAACCCGGCGGGGCCACACCGATGATCGTCATCAGCACGCCATTCACCAGTAGGCCTTG
>JBIKMK010000496.1:0-3949 GCA_044359315.1 Bryobacteraceae bacterium
AAGCCCAACTGGTCCCGCCAGAAGCTGAGAGCCCCGTCCAACGAGCTAACGGCGATGCCTAAATGGTCAATGGGAAATCCCCGCAGGCTTTCCGGCAAACAATCGTTCGACGAGGTCATGGATTAAGGCGTACGGATCCCGGCGGCGCACAGCCACTTCGGCCGCCGCCTGATCCAACTCTTTCCAGGATAGCTTTTCCATCACCCGTTCCCGCAGCATCTCCCGCAACCGCCGCTTCCAGCGCTCTTCAGCCCGGTCCTGTCCCGGCACGGCGCGGACGGCTTTCAACAGCTCCGCAATGCCTTTCCCCTCACTGGCGACGGTCTTCAGCACGGGCACGGTGATGTCGGCATAGTGGATCTCCCGCTCCAGCCGTTCGGCCCCGGGATGATCCGCTTTGTTGATGACGAACAGGTCGGCAATCTCCATCAGTCCGGCCTTGATCGCCTGCACATCGTCGCCCATGCCCGGCACCAGCACCACCACCGTCACTGTGGCCAAGCGCGCCACATCAATCTCGTCCTGGCCCACGCCCACGGTCTCGACAATCACGACATCAAAGCCCGCCGCATCAAACAGCAAAGTCATGTCGGCCGTGGCCGCTGCCAAGCCGCCCATCGCGCCACGCGTGGCCATGGAGCGGATAAACACGCCTTCATCCGCGTGGTGCTGCATCATGCGGATGCGGTCACCCAAAATCGCGCCCCCGGTAAACGGACTCGACGGGTCCACCGCAATGGCCGCCACGCGCTTTCCGTCCGCACGAAAGTTGGCCACAAGGCGATCCACCAGCGTCGATTTGCCTGCCCCCGGAGCGCCGGTGATCCCCAGGATCAGCGCCCGGCCGGAGTGCGGAAAAAGTTGCGAGAGCAGGGCATCGCCCCGCCGGTTCTCGACCAGCGTCGCCGCGCGCGCAATCGCTCGCCGGTCGCCCTTCAGAATCGGTTCAAGATCAAACAGAATGGTCAATCCTTCAACAGCTGCCGCGCGATCACCATCTTCTGGATCTCGCTGGTGCCTTCGCCAATCGTCATAAGCTTGACGTCGCGGTAGAACTTCTCCACCGGGTAATCCTTGATGAAACCATAGCCGCCGTGGATCTGCACGGCCTCATTGCAAACCTTCACCGCCATCTCGCTCGCAAACAGCTTCGCCATCGCCGATTCGCGGGTCACCCGCGTTCCCTGATCCTTCAGGAACCCGGCGCGATACGTGAGCAGTCGCGCTGCCTCAATGTCGGTGGCCATGTCGGCCAGCTTTTGTTGGATCGCCTGAAACTCCGAGATAGGCCGCCCGAACTGCTTGCGCTGTTTCGAGTACTTCAGCGCCGCACCAAACGCCCCCTGTGCGATCCCGACGCTGAGCGCGGCAATCGAAATGCGGCCGCCGTCGAGAATCCGCAGGCTATCCACAAACCCTTCGCCCGCCTTGCCCAACAGCTGCGATTCGGGCAGGCGCAGATTCTCGAACAGCACTTCGCCCGTCGCCGAAGCCCGCATGCCCAGCTTGTTTTCCTTCTTCCCCAACCGGAACCCGGGCGTTCCGTGCTCAATCACAAACGCCGAGACCCCATGCTGCGACGCCGACCGGTCCGTCACCGCCATGGCCACGCAGACCTGGGCGTAGTGCGCATTGGTGGTGAACGTCTTGCCGCCATTCAGCACCCACTCCTGGCCATCGAATACGGCTTGGCTGCGCGTGCCCCCGGCATCGGACCCCGCCTCCGGTTCGGTCAGGCTCCAGCAGCCGATCCATTCGCCGGTGGCCAGCTTCGGCAAGTAGCGCCGCTTCTGCTCCTCACTGCCGGCCAGATAGATGTGGTTCGAGCAAAGCGAATTATGCGCCGCCACAATCAAGGCGACCGACGGGTCAACCCGCGCCAGTTCCTCGATGATGATGGCGTACTCGATGTACCCCAGGCCCGCGCCACCGTACTCTTCCGGAAAGATGGCGCCCAGGTACCCCAACTGGCCGCACTTCTTCACGACCGCGAGCGGAAAGATGCTCTCTTCGTCCCACTCCATCACATGCGGACGAATCTCGGCCTCCGCAAACTGGCGGACCGACTTGCGGAGAGCGACTTGATCCTCGGAAAAGGAAAAGTCCATGACCGGAGTATGGCATGCTCAGGGCCGGGCAAGCGGCTCCAAGCAGCTTCGCCGACGTTACGCTGAAGGCTGAGGACGCGCTATGGGAACTCTCCGCACCCAGATTTCATTGCCGGGAGAATTAGTCGCCGCTGTCGACGCTGTTTCTGGCGAACGGGGCCGCACGCAGTTCATCCTCCGAGCCATTGAACGCGAGGTTAACCGCCAGCGCCAACTGGACGCACTTGATGCCGCGACGGGCGCCTGGAAAGATGAAGATCACCCCGCACTCGAGGCGGGAGCTTATGCCTGGGTCCGAGAATTGCGGCAAGACCGGCGGTCCCTGGCAGACCTTGAATAGTTTCTAGCTCCGCGCCGAATTCTTGATCGCTGATCGCTAGTCTGGCCCCTAAACGATCTCTTCCTTCACTGCATCCCACTTCATCGTCCGGCCCTGGCGGTAGCTTTCTACGGCCATGCGGCAAGCCACTGAGACTCGGAAGCCGACTTCGAAGGGGCAGTTCACTTTGGCGTTGCCCCGCACGGCGTCAATGAAGTTGGCCATGTGGGCATTGGGCGCGGCCTTGGCGGAGCCGATCATTTCCAGGCCCTGCGGGCGGTTTACTTTTTGCGGCGTGTACCGGATCTGCTGCGTCTTGGTGATGGTGCCGTCGGTGCCCAGCACGTCCTCGCCGACGCCCAGGTGGTTGTTGCCAAAGCCCGAGACCCAGGTGAACAGCATTTCACTGCCATAGGTGCCGGCCGAGGCGTTGTGTTCCATCGAGACTGACATCGTGTCCGGCACTTCGCGGCCGTCTTTCCACAGATAGACGCCGCCGGTCATGTTCACCGCGCGCGGGATCTCGATGTTCATGGCGCGATACCAGAAGGAGAGCTGGTGGCACATGTTCTCATACACGTTGCCGCCGGAGTAGTCCCAGAAGAAGCGCCAGTTGATGTAGCGGTTGGCGTCAAATTCGCGTTGCGGGGTCTCGCCCAAAAAGTTCTTCCAGATGACGTTCTCAGGATTCATGTCCGGCTGGATCGGGCGGGACCATTGCGGCTTGCCGGTTGGCGTGTTGCGGTACATCACGGCATGGATGGCGGTGACTTTGCCCAGACGCTCCGCGCTCAACATCTGCAAAGCATCCGTCATCATGCCGGTGGAGCAGGATTGATGGCCGATCTGCACCACGCGCTTGCCCTGGCTGCCGCCCACCTTCTGGTAGACCGTGCGCATGCGCTTGGCGTGGTCCACGGTGAAGGCCATCGTCTTCTCTTGATAGACGTGCTTGCCGGCTTCGATCGCGGCCGTGAAGTGCTCACAGTGCAGATGCTGGGGCGTGGCGATCAGCACCGCGTCCAGTGACTTGTCTTCCAGCATGTAGCGGTAATCGAGGTACGTCTTCGCTTCCGGGGCGATCGCCTTGGCCGCCTCCAGGCGCCGCGTGTAGATGTCGGCAAAGCCGCCAAATTCGACGTTCGGGCAGTTCAGCGCCTCGCGTACCAACTGCATGCCACGGTCGCCGGGGCCAATAATGCCCAGGCGGACTTTCTCGTTGGCGCCCAGCACCGCTGAAGGAGCAGCCATGGCGGTCGCCATGCCGGAGGCCACGTGGCCCAGAAAATTACGTCGTGAATCGTGCCGCGATTGCGCCATGGCGTCAGTTTACACCCAATTGATAAGGACTTGAAGCCTCGCGGACTTCGCGGTTGGCCCCAGCAGATTGTCTGACGACGCAACAAACTCGCCACCAAATGTGATATCAAAAGTGAAGATTCGGGGGTGAATCAGTGTGTCTCTCGCCAGACGCGCTAATGCTAAGGAGAGTGTAACGGCCATGAAGCCACGTATTGCCTTG
>JBIKMK010000495.1:0-3949 GCA_044359315.1 Bryobacteraceae bacterium
TGCGCGAATTCCGCAGTTACCACGGCTTTACCAGCCGCGTGGAGTTGAGCTTCATCCACGATGGGGCGATGTACTCATTTGACCTGTCCACCGACTGGTTCGACGAGTTTGAGCAGCTGTCCACTGAACTGGAAGCGTTTCTGGAAGAGACGGATGAGAATGACGAGCCGTCGATTGGCGGCTACTTCTCGCGCAACTAATGGCGGCTCCACCCGCCACGGCGGCTTCCCCCATCCGGTTGCCGGCCCACTGGAAGATCGCCCCGCCGGTGGATCCGGCCCCGCTGGCGCAGGCGTTGGGTTTGACGTTGCCGGCTGCTCGCGTGTTGATGGGGCGCGGCTATCAGGATCTGGAAAGCGCCACGGCCTTTCTGCGGCCCCATGCCGGGCAACTGCATGCGCCCACACTGTTGGCGGGAGTTCCCGAAGCGGCGGCACGCCTCAATGCCGCGATTGCCAGCGGTGAGAAGATTCTGCTCTACGGTGACTATGACGTCGATGGCACGCTGGCCGTCGTCATCCTGACCAAGGTGATCGAAGTGTGCGGCGGGCGGAGTGAGTTCCATGTCCCGCACCGTCTGAAAGAAGGCTACGGCATGCGTCCCGAGGTGGTGGAACGGGCGGCGGCCGACGGCGTCAAATTGATCATCAGCGTCGACACCGGCATCCGCGCCGGTGATGTGGTGAAGCACGCCACGGCCTTGGGCATTGAGTGCATCGTGACGGATCACCATTTGCCGGAAGCGGAGTTGCCGCCCGCACTGGCCGTGGTGAACCCCAACCGGCCTGATTGCACGTACCCGAACAAAGATCTCTGCGGCGCGGCGGTGGCGTTCAAGCTGGGGATGGCGTTGATGGAGCGGCAGGGCTGGCCGGAAGCGAAAGTGGCCCGCATGGCGGACAGCTTTCTGAAGTTGGTGGCCATGGCCACCGTGGCCGACGTGGTGCCGCTGAAAGGCGAAAACCGCGCCATCGTCAAACTGGGGCTTTCCGGGTTCGGCAACATCCACAATCCCGGATTGCGGGCGTTGCTGAAAGTGGCAGGCATCGAAGAAGGCGCTGCTCCCTCCGTGCGCCAGGTGGGCTTCCAGCTGGGGCCGCGGATCAACGCGGCGGGCCGCATGGAGAGCGCGCGGCAAGTGGTGGAGCTGTTCCTGACCAGCGACGTGGGCCGGGCGGCGGAGATCGCCAAAGAACTCGACGAACTGAACATCGAGCGGCGCGAAACCGAGAAGCGCATTTTGGACGAGATTCTGGCCAGTGTCGATCCGGCGCGGGCGGGCCTGGTGCTGGCGGGTGAGGGTTGGCATCGCGGCGTGGTGGGCATTGTCGCCAGCCGCGTGGTGGAGCGGTTCCACCGGCCGGTCTTCGTGCTGGAGATTGATCGGGAAGAGGGCGTGGCCCGCGGGTCCGGCCGCAGCATCGAGGCGTTCCACTTGCTGGACGCGCTGGAGAGCATGCCGGAGCTGTTCCAGAAGTTTGGCGGGCACAGTCATGCGGCTGGCCTGACGTTGGGCCTGGACCATTTGCCCGAGTTCCAGGAACGGTTCAATGCCTACGCCTGGTCCAAGTTGACGGTGGATGATTTCCGCGCTGAGGTGCGGATTGACGCGGAGGCTCGGGCATCGGAATTGAACGAGCGCGCGGCGGAAGATATCTGGAGTCTGGGCCCGTTTGGGATGGGCAATCCGCAGCCGGTGCTGATGCTGCGCGGCTTGCGGGTGGTCAGTACGACGCCGCTGGGAAGCTCCGGCAAGCACTTCAAGGTGAAGATGGAGCAGAATGGTTCTCACGTGACAGCGAAAGCGTGGTCATTTGATGAACGGCTGCCAGAGATTGCCATCGGTGCGATGGTGGACGCGGCGGTCACGCTCGAAGAGGATAGTTATTCAAGATGGTCAACAGTATTACGCGACGTGAGGCCGGCTTCCTGATGAGCGCGGGCATAGCGCAGGGACAATCGGGTCCGCGGGTGACCGTGGTGGGTGCGGGGGCGTTTGGCGGCTGGACGGCGCTGCACTTGCTGCGCGCCGGTGCCCGGGTGACGCTGGTCGATGGCTACGGGCCGGGTAATTCGCGGGCGAGTTCCGGTGGTGAAACTCGCATCACGCGCGCGGCCTATGAGGATCGCGTCTATGCTGACCTGACGCTGCGCGCGCTCGAGATCTGGAAAGAGAGCGAGCGCAAATGGAACCGCAAGATCTTTACGCCTTGCGGCGTGGTGCGCCTGGAAGGCAAGGCCAGCACGGGGGCGGCGAAGCTGCTGAAGGTGTTGAAGGACTCCGGCGCTCCGCATCGTCATCTGACGGCGGCCGAGGCAACCAAGCAGTTCCCGCAGTTCGATTTCACGCGCGTTGAGAGCGTCATCTGGGAGCCGAAGCACGGCTTGCTCCGCGCCCGGCAGGGGTGCCAGGCGGTACGGGAAGCGTTTGAGGCGGAGGGCGGCAAGTTTGAGCAGCGGGCGCTGAAACCGGGTGATCGGGTGGAGGCCGATGCGGTGGTGTGGGCTTGCGGTCCGTGGCTGGGCAAGTTGTTTCCAGGCTTGGTGCCGGTGAAGCCGACGCGGCAGGAAGTCTTCTTCTTTGGGACGCCGCCGGGCGAGACGATCTACGACGAACAGCACATGCCGTGCTTTATCGACGATGCCGAACCGGACGCGCACTACTACGGCACACCGGGTAATGACTTCCGCGGCCTGAAGCTGGGCGACGATGCCTACGGGCCGGACTTTGACCCCGACCGTGGCGAGCGGCGCTTCACCGAGAGCATGTGCGCGAAGATCCGCGCCTATCTGAAGTTCCGGTTTCCCAAAATGGCGGAAGCGCCGCTGGTGGAAACGCGCGTGTGCCAGTACGAGGTGTCGCCGGATGCGCACTTGATTCTCGATAAGCACCCCAGCGAAGCCAAGTATTGGATCGCGGGTGGCGGCAGCGGGCATGGCTATAAGCTAGGGGCCGCCGTGGGTGAGCGGTTGTCGGAGATGGTGCTGGGCAAGCGCGCCATTGATCCATTTTTCAGCCTGGCACGGTTCAAGAAATGAAATTAACGCTTCTCGATTGGTTCTTCGTCGCGCTCTACTTCGCGATCAATTTGGCGATTGGCTTCTACTACAAGTCGCGCGCGGGCAAGAACACCAGTGAGTTCTTCCTGGGCGGTCGCAACATCCCCTGGTGGCTGGCCGGAACGTCGATGGTGGCCACCACGTTCGCCGCGGACACGCCGCTGGCCGTTACGGGCCTGGTGGCGAAAGGCGGCATCGCGGGCAACTGGCTGTGGTGGAACATGGTGGCCAGCGGCATGATGACGGTGTTCCTCTATGCGCGCTTGTGGCGGCGCAGTGGTGTGACGACCGATGTTGAGTTCTCTGAGATCCGCTACTCGGGCCGCCCCGCGGCCTTCCTGCGCGGCTTCCGGGCCTTGTATTTCGGTATACCGATCAATTGCATCGTGCTGGGTTGGGTGAACCTGGCGATGGTGAAGATCCTGATGCTGATCCTCGGCATTGAGAAGTGGCAGGCGCTGGGCGTGGTGCTGGGGCTGATCGCCATCACCTCGTTTATCTCAACGCTGTCGGGCTTGTGGGGCGTGTTGGTGACCGACTTGGTGCAGTTCGTCATCAAGATGGGCGTCGTGATCGCGCTGGCCTTTGCGTCGGTCGATGCCGTTGGCGGCATCGACGCGATGAAAGATAAGTTGATCGCCATGGGCCGGGCCGACGCGCTGAATTTTGTGCCGGACTTGAACAGTGCCTGGATGCCGATGATCACCTTCTTTGTCTATATCGGCATGACGTGGTGGGCCACCTGGTACCCGGGCGCGGAACCCGGCGGTGGCGGTTTCGTCGCGCAGCGCATGCTCTCGGCCAAGGACGAACGGCACAGCCTGTGGGCGACGCTGCGGTTCAACATTGCGCACTTCGCCATCCGGCCCTGGCCGTGGATCCTGACCGC
>JBIKMK010000497.1:0-3944 GCA_044359315.1 Bryobacteraceae bacterium
GAATCGGTATGGCCTTCCACTAGCACCGCGTTCGGCATCTTGCCGAGTTCCTCGGCCATGCGCTCCAGCAGCTCCCGGCCTTCTTTGCTGGGGTTGGGGCTGCCGGAACCAAAGAACATGCCGTTCTCGGTTTCCAGCAACTCAATGCGGAGGCCTTCGCCGGTGACCGTGAATTTGACGTTGTCCTTGATCTCGTCAAACTTGGGCATCTCCTTCAGCGCCTGCTCCAGCTTCTTTTGCAGGTCCGGCATTTCGTCCTTGGTGATCGAAAGGCCGTCGCCCGTGCCCGCCGCACCGGAGCCGGGGTTACCTTTGTAGCCGGTGGGGTCGTTGAAGTAGCCGGCCACCGACTCCTTCACTTTCTCGCCGGCGTTCAGCAGCCACATCACCATGAAGAACGCCATCATGGCGGTGACGAAGTCGGCGTAGGCCACTTTCCAGGCTCCGCCGTGGTGGCCGCCGTGGCCACCCTTCTTCTTGATGATGATGATGGGCGCGACTTCTTTGGCTTGATCCGACATGGAGGTGAATTCTCGTTTCTATGCCGGAACTAAGCCGCTGCGCCGCCGCCCTTGCAGGCCGCTTCCATTTCCTTGAACGAGGGACGGACGTGGCCCGGGATGGTCCGGCGTGCGGTCTCCACCGCCAGGATCGGGGCGGCACCCTTGATGAAGGCCATGACGCCCGCGCGGAGGAACTTAAAGAACTCGCTTTCCGCATCGACGATCTTGGTCATGTTGCTGGCCAGGGGACCCGCGACGCCGTACGACATCAGAATGCCGATGAAGGTTCCCACCAACGCGGCCGCCACGTGGTGGCCGATCTCTTCCGGGGGCCCGCCGAGCGCACCCATGGTGATGACGATACCCAGCACCGCCGCCACAATGCCCAAGCCCGGCAACGCGTCGGCGACGGAGTTCAAGGCCGTGATGGGCTGCGTGGATTCATGGTGGTGCAGTTCAATCTCGCCTTCCATCGTCTGATCCAGCTCAAAGTGGCCGATGCCGCCGGAGATGGCGGTGCGGAGTGAGTCGCAGACAAAGTCCAGGGCGTGGTGGTTCTTGGCGAGCGCCGGGTACTTGGAGAACAGCGCGCTCTTGTGCGGGTCATCGACGTCCTGTTCCAGCTTGGCCATGCCGTTCTTGCGGGCGTAGGCGAAGATCTCATTCAACATCTTCAAGGCGTCAAGGTAGAACTTCTTGTTGTAGGGGCTACCTTTCAGGATGCCAATCATGCCCTTGAACACGCCGATCACGATATTCAGGGGGTTCGCGATCAGCAGTGTGCCCAGGGCCGCGCCAAAAATGACGATGAATTCGTTGGGTTGCCACAACACCGGCAATTGCCCGTGGGACAGAATGAACCCGCCAATAACGGCACCAAAGACGACGACGATTCCAATGATGGCAAACATACTCAGTTAGCCTCATCGGAACGGGTGACCGAATATTGACGCCGGGCGTGAAGAAATCGCCAAAGATCGGGGGTGGCGCGTCAGTTTCCGGGCCCGGCGGTGCCGGTTTCTGAGGTTCTCGTAGGCCGGTTTTGGGGGCCCAGGGATGCCAGCGGAGCGACGGTCAAATATGGTCGTTTGGTCCAGGGCGAACGGCAGCGGTCAGCGGGCGGGCCGGTTGAAGGCGGAACACCGCGGGCCGCTACTCCTTCTTTTGCCATCACTTGCCTTGCGGGCTGCGGTTCTGGGCCTCGGACTGCAGCTTCGGCTAGGTGACCGATGTCTTTGAATGGAGAAAATTCGCATGAAACAATTGATTAGTCTCTCTCGCGTGGCCGGGTTGGCCCTCGTGATCCTGCTGGCGATGCCGGCGGCGCAAGCACAGAACACCTGTACCACCCGCTCTTTGACCAGTGCTTACGGATTCCGCCTCAGCGGAAGCATTGATGGCACGGGCAATATCTCCGTGATTGGAGTGCAGATCTTCGATGGTGCTGGAAAGTTTGTGGTGGTTGCCCAAACGACGGTGACCGCTGGTGTGGTGCAGCGCAATTTGTCCAGCTCCGGAACCTATTCGCTGAATGCGGATTGCACCGGCACGATGACGACCGTTCTAGCCGACGGCATCGTCTCCACCTTGGATTTTGTGGTGGCCGCCAATGGTGGTAGCGTCTTTACGACTTCCACCGACAAGGGTTCGAATCTATCGGGCGAACTCCGCCGCATCTAGCTGTGCTCACGACCATGCTGGATCGAGACTCAATCTGATCCAGCATGGCGCGCCGAGCCCCGCCATCCAGCGGGAAAGAGCCTACTGAATGGTGGAAGCACCCTGGACGCCCATGGTCATGTCCGCGACGTTCTTGTTGGTGTGATTGTCGAGGTTGATGACGTAGGTTTCCTTGGCCCCGATCAGCACCGGTGAATGCGTGGCGCAGATGATGCGGAACTTCTTCTTTTCGGCCAGCTCCAGCAGCATCTTCAGGATGCGTTGCTGATTGGACATCGATAGCGCCATCTCCGGCTCATCGAGCAGCAGGATCGTGCCTTCGGGCAGCGTCGGGAAGTTTTCCCGGAACATGGCCAGCATCACTTGCCCGTGGCTGGCCATCTGCAGAAACTCCATCATCTGCGGATTGTCCTTGAAGAATTCCATCTGCATGCGCGGGTTGTGCTGTTCGGCGTCGAACAGGAAGAACTGGGTGCCCTCGGGCTTACCCTGCCAGCGGTAGATGAAGCCGTCAATCTCTTCACCACGCAGGGCGTGGTAGATGGAATGCAGCAGGGTGGATTTGCCGGACCCGTTTTCTCCCTGCAGCATCACCACGGGATGCGAGAGATCGACGATCATCGGCATGTGGAAATTGAGCGTCGAGAAAATCGGGTGGGCGAGAATCTTCAAAAACATTGTTGTCTTTAGTGTAAGGGTTTCGCGCTATTCCGCGTCCATGAAGTAGTAGCACAGCATGTGGCAAATGATGTGGTGCCCATCTTCAATGCGGCCCATGTGCGGTTCCGCCACATTGATGTGCAACTGGGCCAGCTCGCCCAAACGGCCGCCGCCGCGGCCACTTAAGCCGATCGTCTTACAGCCGATTTCATTGCCGTATTCGATGGCTCGGAGCACGTTGGGCGAATTGCCGGAACCGGAAATGGCCATGACGATATCGCCGGGGCGGGCGAAGTTTTTCAGGTGTTCGACGAACACGTGATCGTAAGACAGATCGTTGCCATAGGCCGTCATGGTGGGCGCCGAATCAGTGAGTGCCATGATGCGGAAGCGCTTGGCCTTGCCGTAGCTGGCCCCTTTCACCATGTCGGTGACAAAGTGGGACGCAGTGGCGGCGCTGCCGCCGTTGCCGCAGGTGAAGATCTGGCGGTCCTGGTCGCGGGCTTCGGTTAGCCACTGTGCGGCCTGCTCCACTTTGGTGAAGTCGATGGTCTCGAGCGCCTTGAACAGGCCGGTCTTGTAGGTTGCAGCGAAAGTCGCAGCGTTCATAAAGTGATCTCCTTGGCTAACTCCAGCGCACCGTAGAGCACGCTGTCATCTCCCAGTTGGGCAGGTACCACGTCCACGCGGGCCCGCGACCAACTAGTCATTTGACGCGCCAGCTCCCGGCGCAAGGGTACAAAAAGCGCATCGCCCGCTTTGCTGATGCCGCCGCCGATGACGATGCGGGCGGGGTTTAAGATCATCAGCGCGGCCTTGAGGCCCAGCGTCAGGTCGACGACGTAGCGTTCGACAAACTCGGGCTGGGTCATCAAAATCTTGGCTGGTTGGCCGTGGTCGCGTTCCAGCCACAGGCCGCAGCACATCCGTTCAAAACAGCCGCGCGCACCGCAGAGGCATTCCGGCCCGCCGGGGTGAATCGTCAAGTGGCCCAGTTCGCCGGCATAGGAATCGGCCCCGCGCCAGACGCCATGCTCGCCCAGGATGCCGCCGCCGATGCCGGTGGAGAGTGTCATGTAGAACAGCGGGCGGCAGCCCCGG
>JBIKMK010000498.1:0-3931 GCA_044359315.1 Bryobacteraceae bacterium
GCTGGAACGGCACCGCAATCCGGTGATCCATTTTCTCTACCGGATGGTGCAGAACCAAGCCGTGGCGGAGGAACTGGCGCAGGAAGTATTCCTTCGGGTGTACCGGTCTCGAGAAAGCTATGAGCCAACAGCCAAGTTCACCACTTGGCTTTACCGGATCGCTACCCACCTGGCCTTGAACTATCTGCGGGACCATCGCCGGGAGCGGGCGGAACGGTCCATGGATGTCGAAACCGAAGACGGCCCGGCGCAGCAGTTCACCGATTACCGCCCCAGCGTCGAGCAGGATCTGGTGCGGCAGTCAAGGTTGCGGGAAGTCCGGCAAGCGATTGAGCGGCTGCCCGATAAGCAAAAGGCGGCGGTGCTGATGCACAAGTATCAGGAACTGGAGTATGCGACCATCGCGCGGGTGCTGAAGTGTTCGGAGTCGGCAGTGAAATCTTTGTTGTTCCGGGCGTACGAGACGCTCCGGATGCGGTTGTCGCACATGGCTTGAAGGCAGACAAGACAGGTCATGGGAAGTTTGCAATGAAACAGAATCAAAACGCTTGTCCGATGATCCACCCGGCCCAGCCGGAGGCGCTGCTGGATTATGTGGCGGGGCGCTTGAATACACAACAGGCGGCGGCCCTGGAAGATCATGCCGCTGACTGCGAGGCCTGCCAGCAGTTTATTGCCGATCAGGCCGTGCTGTGGCGAGAACTGGATTCGTTCACCCCGGCGGAGATTTCGCCCGGCTTTGATCAGGCAGTGTTTGCTCAGGTGGCCGCGCATGACCGGGCTCCCTGGTGGGTCCGAGGTTGGCGGCATCTCTTCGCCGCTGGTGAACCGGGTGCGTGGCGTCCGGCGTTGGCCTTATCGGCAGCCTGTGCGGTGGTGTTTGCGGTGGCGCTGGTCCGGCTGCCGGGAGGGCTTCCCTCAGAGCGATCAGTGGTGGTGGATCAGGCAGCGACGGCTTCTTCCGTCGAAGTCCGCGACATCGAGTTGGCGGAGAGAGCGCTGGAAGACATGGAGATGCTTCAGGTCGTGGCGGGAGACAAACTCTAGCGACACACCGCGAGTGGATTTCGGCAATATGGAGAACTTTTTGACCGCACGATTCAGGCCCATACCGGCTGCCTTAATGGGCGCGGTATTGGTGGGATCGTCGTGGTTGACCGGCCCGGTTTACGGCCAAGGCCCGGAGCCGGACCGTCCGCCACCGCCCCGTGGCGCTGGTCCGCGTGGCCCCGGTGGTCCGCCGCCGTGGGTGCGGCCGGGTGGCCCCGGTGGGCCAGGGTTTCCTAACTTTGAGGCCATTGAGCGCTTGAATTCGCTGCCGCCCGCACAGCGAGAGCGGTTCCTGAAGCGTCTTCCCCCGGAGCGGCGGCGCATGATGGAGGAGCGCATGGAGCGCTTCCGCAGCATGGCACCGGAAGAAAAGCAAAAGCTGCGCGAGCGGATGGCTCAGTTTGAGCAGATGGATCCGGAGGAGCAGGAGCGTGCCCGGCGCGCTTTCCGGCGCTTTAGTCTCATGCCGGAAGACCGCCGCGAGGTGCTTCAAGGTGAAATGGATACGCTCCGCCGCATGGGACCACAGGAGCGCCTCCGCTACATCCGGACGGCGCAGTTTCGGGGGAAGTTCGCGCCCCCGGAGCGGCGGCTGGTGCTGGAAATGATGGGGTTGTTCGAGCCCGGGCCAATGCAGCGGCCGCGGAATCCTGACGATCACGAATAGGGCGGTGCCGCGCTGTGACGGGCCCGCGAGCCTACTCGGCCTTGGCCGTCTTCTTGGGCGCGCCGCCTTCGGGCGCGGTGGCAATGCTGACCTTCACGCCGTTATCGAGCCGGGGCAGTTGTGACGTAGCGACAGACTCGCCGTCTTCCACGCCTTCCAGAATCTCCACTTCCTGCTCAAACCGGTCCCCCAGCTTTACCTCGCGCGCCTCAATGGTGCCGTCCTTGATGATGTAGGCTTTGTTGGAACCCAGGATGTAGTTGACCGCCCGGGTGGGCACCAACAGCGCCCGGTCCGTCTTCTCGGTGGGGATCCGCGTGCGGGCGTAGCTGCCCGGCTTCAGTTGGCCATTGGAATTGGTGATCAGCGCTTCCACGATAAAGGTGCGCTTGGCTTGATCGACGGTGGGAGAAATACGCCAGATCTTGCCCTCAAACTTGCGGTCGGTGAAGGCTTCCAGCGACACCTGGGCCACCTGCCCCACTTTCACCCAAGGCGCCATCCGCTCCGGCACTTCCATCCGCAGACGAACGGGATCAGTTTTCACCAGCACCAGCAGCGGCGTGTTGGCGCGAACGTACTGCCCGGCGGTCACCTGACGCTCTTTCACGGACCCGGCAAAGGGTGCCTTGACGGTGGTGTCGCGCAGCTTCTTGCGCTGCAGATCAACGATGGCCCGGAACCGCTCTACTTCCTGAATCAGATTGCGCGTCTGATTGGAGGTGGCGTCGAGCGCCGCCTGCGCGGCATCAAACCGGGATTTGGCCTGATCGAGATCCTGCTGGCTGCCAATGCCCTGGTCGGCCAGGTTGCGGACGCGCTTGTAGCGTTGCTCGGCGTCGAACAAATCGGCCTGCGCACGGCGCATATCCGGCGTCTGCGCAATGTCGGCCACGCGGTCCTTTTCGTTGCGGAGCCCCAACCGCTCCATGGCGGACTTCATCTGGGCTTCATTCTGCAGCAGCAAATACCGTTGTTCTTCATCCCCAATGTGAACCAGAACCTGCCCTTCCTTGACGACATCGCCCAAGTCGAAGCTGACTTTGTCCACCCGGCCGTCGATTTCGGCGCTGATGATCGCCTCGTCAAACGGGAAGAGCGTGCCGATGCTGTCGACAATGCGCTGCACCTCGCGCATGTGCACCTTCGCGGCAGTCACCGCGATCGGACCGGACTTCTCCTTTTTGGCTACTGGCGCTTCCTTCTTGAGGCAGGACGATAGAAGCGCAAAAGCCAGAATGGTGATGGGGAGGAGGCGAAGGGACGAAAATCTCATGAAGCTCGTATTATACGGCGGGCGGCTGGGCCGCGACGTTACGGGTGAGCACGAAAAAGCTTCGTGCGTCTGGCTGATCGCTCAGTAACGCTTTTATTTACAAATAGTTGCCGCACTTGGGGCAGTCTACTCGCTCTCGGTCTTTTCCACCAGTTTTTCGACCGTCATGGAATAGATGGCCATCTTTCCACTGCGGTCACTTTGGAAGTAGATTCGCTGGCTGGAGGGTGAGAAGGTGGGGTTCACCTGATCCGGCTGGGAGCAGCGGTGTTCACACAACGCCAGTTCCCGGCGCGTCACCCGCAGCATCAGCAGGACATACGGGGCGGCTTTGCTGCGGGAAGCGCCGACAAATACGCTCGCATCGGCGTTTCGCCCGAAGGTGATGAACTGGCTGGTCTTGGCCAACAAAGTATCGGCGTTGGTGTCGGGGGTGTGCTCCCGCAGTTCCGGGCCGGACAGGTAGGTGAAGGCGCGTCCGTCCGCTGACCACTGGGGGTTCGACGTAACGGGCCCGGTCTTCAGCTTGCGCGCCGCCCCCCCCTCAAACGTGGCCAACCATGCGCTTTCGCCATCCCGGCACAGCACGCCGGCGCGCTTGGGACGGATCAGGGGAATGGCCGCGTCGGCCGAGACTTCTGCCAGGGCTCGGGGCGTCCCTTTCACCGTCATCGCCGCCAGCATCAGCTTGCCGCCGCCGCAATAAGCGGCATACAGTCCGTCCTCACTCACTGAAAACGGGCCCACCACTTCCGTGGCCACCTCGCGGTCCCGCAGCATCGCAAAGCTGGTTTGCTTCAGGGTGGTGCCGTCCAGGTAGTAGATCGACTTCTCGTCCGGGGCCAGGGTCAAGCTTTGCGGGTTGAGGTTCGCCGCCTCGGTCAATACCTTGGACTCACCGGTCTTGATGTCCATCCGCAGCGCTTGCATCGATCCCG
>JBIKMK010000500.1:0-3928 GCA_044359315.1 Bryobacteraceae bacterium
CACGCCCTTTTCCACTTCGGTGGTCCAGCGCCGGGCCAACTGGTCCGCCGTCTCGTGCTTGGCGAACTCCGGCAGGTACTTGTAGTTGCCCGCCGCATAAAGCCCGGTGGTGGTCCAGACATCAATGCCCGCCGCATCGCCGATGCGCCGGAACAGCTTGGGGTCGCGGCCCAGGTAGTTCGGCACGCAATCGAGGAACCGCCGGCAGCCCAGCGCATACACCGCGTCCAGCTTGGGCTTGGCCAGCCGGAAGACCTCATCCGGGTCGTACCGTCCGGGCCGGATGGCGGCGGCGCCGACAAAATCGACCATCAGATGCTCATGCACCAGTGTGGAGCCCGGTACGCTGGTCGCAGTGGCCTCCCGGCTCAGGGCAGCAGTTCCTCCGGCAGCGGCCAACAGTTGGCGTCTGGTCATACTTGACGATTGTAGAGCCTGGCCCGCGCCCCTTGAAGCCTCGCCCGGTCACCTGTCGCCCGGTCACGCTCCTGATACGATGCGAGAGTGAATCTCTTCTCTCTTGAGGGCAAGCGAGCCCTGATTGCCGGCGCCAGCCGGGGTATTGGATTGGCCATCGCCAGGGCGGTGGCGGAGGCGGGCGCGGACACGATTCTGGCCGCCCGTTCCCTGCCCCAGCTCAATGACGAGGCCAATGCCCTCACCGCACGCGGGCTGAAGGCCAGCGTTTTGCAGTTGGACATGATGAGCAACGAATCGGTGGATGCAGCAGCCGAAGCCGCCGGCGACGTGGACATTCTCATCAATGTGGCGGGCACCAATTCGCGCCAGAAGCTGGAGAACTACTCGCCGGAAGAGTACGACCGCATTCTCCAAACCAACCTGCACGGCATCTTCCGCCTGTGCCAGAAGGTGGGCGCGAAGATGATTGCTCGCGGCGCGGGTGGCAAGGTGATCCACATCGGTAGCCTCACCTCCGGGTTGGGCTTGCCCTATCTGGCCCCCTACGCCATCACCAAGAGCGCTATCGGTGGCCTGACCCGCGTGATGGCCGCCGAATGGGGCGCGCACAACATCCAGGT
This sequence comes from Bryobacteraceae bacterium, assembly GCA_044359315.1. Taxonomy (GTDB): domain Bacteria; phylum Acidobacteriota; class Terriglobia; order Bryobacterales; family Bryobacteraceae; genus JAPKYZ01. Next base: position 1,041 of record JBIKMK010000500.1, read on the forward strand.
AAACTGCATCGCGCCGGGCTTTATCTTGACCGACCTCAACCGCGAGATGTGGAAGGCACCGATCATGGCCAACTGGCTCGCCGGCGCGCAACCCAATCCGCGCATGGGCCGTCCAGAAGATATCGCCCCGCTGGCGGTGTTTCTGTCTTCGGCTGGTTCGGACTACATCACCGGCCAGACGATCTACGTCGACGGCGGCTATTCCACCACCGCAGTATGGCCTTTTCAACCCGCCGAATAACGGAACCCTTGACGCGCCGGGCACTGCTGGCGGCTCCGGCAGTGCTGGCCGCCCACGAGGCACTTGCTCAACAGCCGCCCGCCAAACCCATAGTGGGGGAAGATCCACCGGAGAAGCCGGTCGAGTTTCTGTGTCCGATGGACCCCGAGGTCCGCGCCAAGGGCCCGGGGAAATGCCCTCGCTGCGGCATGAAGCTGCTGGCTGGCTTGCCAGATCCCCTTGAGTTCCGCCTGGACCTTAGCACGGCCCCGCGCCAGTTGCGCGCTGGTCAGTCCGCGGACTTGAAGCTCGTGGTGGTCCACCCCAAGACCGGTAAGCCCGTCCGCGACTTTGAGCTGATCCACGAAAAGCTGTTCCATCTGTTCATCGTCAGTGAGGATCTGAAGGTCTTTGCCCATGAACACCCGGAGCCACCCGTCATCGGCGCCCCCCCCGAGTTCACGCTGAACTGGACCTTCCCCAAACCCGGGATGTACCGGCTGATGGCCGATTATTATCCTCTGAACGCGACGCCGCAACTGACCGTCAAGACCCTGTTTGTGGCCGCGGGCGAGCGAAACATGCCGATCCCGGCGCTGCCTTCAAACACCCAAGTGCAACTCACCACGGAGCCCGCACAAGCCATTGCCGGTGAAAAGACGCGCCTCTACTTTACGCTGAATCCGGCCTCCGGTTTGACGCCCTGGCTGGGTGCCTGGGGCCATGTCCTGGTGGCCAGCGCGGACACCGTCGATCTGATCCATACGCACCCGTTCATTGCCGATGGCGGCGCGCGGATGCAGTTCAACGTGATCTTCCCACGGCCCGGAAAGCACAAGGTCTGGGTGCAGTTTGAGCGCGCGGGCCTGGTGAATTCGGCCGGGTTTGACGTAGACGTGAAGGCGCTCTAAGCGAGGCGCGCGGACCGGCGCAGGCGGGACTTCTGCGCCAACTCAATCGCAATCGCTGCGGCGGCAGCGGGGTTGTGACGGACCTTCTCGCCTTTGGCCAGCAGGTTGAGGCCGATCACTTCCACGCCCATCGCGGTCAGCCGCGGTTGGTCCACCACCACGGGATAAACCTTCTCCGCTGCATACAAGCGCCGGCGTTCGCCGCCGATGTGCCGCGTATTGACGATCGCGCAATCCACCAGGCCTTTGCCGCCGTGCTGCTCGATGGCGGCCACGTGGTCGGCCGCGGAATAGTTCATCGTCTCCCAGGGCTGCCACATCAGGTTGGAGAAGTAGGCCTTGGTGGCTTTCGATTCCCGGATCGCCTTGGGAATGCCGGCCACCAGCAGATTGGGGATGACGCTGGTATAGAGCGACCCCGGGCCCAACGTGATCAGGTCCGCCTCTTCAATGGCCGCCAGAGCTTCTTTCAGCGGCTTGACGCGCTTGGGCTTCAGGTGGATCCGGTGGATGCGCTCCTTCACCCGGCCAATCCGGGATTCGCCCATCACGCGTTCGCCACTGGCGAGCTCAGCCTCCAGCACGACGTTGGATCGAGTGGACGGATAGATGCGGCCCAAGATGGCCAACACCTCGGAGGAGACGCGAATGGCTTTCAGAAAGTCGCCCGTCACATCCGTCAAGGCGGTCAGAAACAAATTGCCGAAGCTATGCCCCTTTAGGCCCCGCCCGGCGGCGAAGCGGTACTGGAACAGTTGCGACAAAAGGTCATCGTCTTCCGATAGGGCCACCATGCAGTTGCGGATGTCGCCCGGTGGCAGGACATCAAACTCACGCCGCAGGCGCCCGGAACTGCCACCGTCGTCAGTGACGGTGACAATGGCGGTGATGTCCGCGGTCAAACGGCCTTCGGAAAAAGGCCGCAGGTAGGAATACTTCTTCAGGCCGGCCAGCAGAGACGAAAGGCCGGTGCCGCCGCCCAGGGCGACGATGCGCAAGGGAGAATTCATGAGCAAGGCTTAGCGGAGAATGGCCTGCACGTTGGCCGAACCGAGAGCGGCCATAAACTCGGCGTCATTGCGGAGCGCGGTGCGGTTGGCGGCGTCCATCTCGATGGCCCGCCGGGTGTGCTGGATCGCCGCCGGGGCATCGCCGGACAAGGCCAGGCAGTAGCCCAGCGCGTAGTGAAAATAACTGGCCTCTTTCATTGCCAGCGCTTGCTGGAACTGCCGTTGCGCCTCCGGCAACCGGCGCTGGTTGGTGAGTGCGACGCCGTAGGTGTAGTGGTCCTCAGCGGTCTCCAAAGCCGGCGCGGCTTGCTCCATGCGCTTCTCACACATCCGGACATGCATCTTGGCCGAAAACGCCAGGTCGCGGGTGGGCCCTTCGGCGACCTGCTCAAACAGGGCGCGCGCCGCTTGAAACTGGCCGCTTTGGAACAAAGCGATCGCCTGGTCAAACTGGTTGGCTTGCTGGCTGGCCGGATCTTCGGTGGGCGTATTGGACCGGCCAGAGCGAGAGGATACAGGTGCGGAGGTCATGGTGGATCCTTCAACCGCCACCCGCCGGCCGGAGCCGCCGGACAGAGGCTTCTCTTTCACTTTTACCGCATTCGGCGAACTCCCGGCGTGGGGGCCATCCCCATCGGGCTCGGGCGAAGTCTTCTTCTTGGTGGCCACCGGCATTCCTCCGCCACGATCAGGCTCCCTTCATGCGGAGCGGGATCGTCACTCTAAATTCTCATCTCGCGGCTCAGT
>JBIKMK010000499.1:0-3928 GCA_044359315.1 Bryobacteraceae bacterium
CCCGCTGTGCCGTTCGGTGGACGATATCGCATTATCGATTTCGTCCTGTCGAATTTCGTCAACTCGGGGATCAATTCGATCTACGTGTTGATCCAATTCAAGAGCCAGTCTTTGCTGCAGCATTTGCGCGATGGCTGGGAGTTTTCCGGCGTCTTGAAAAGCCAGTTCATCATCCCCGTGCCCGCGCAAATGCGGTCTGAAGGTGAGACCTGGTATCGCGGCACCGCTGACGCCATCTACCAGAACATCAACCTGATCGAACAGGCTGACCCGCACCTGGTGGCCATCTTTGGCGCCGACCACATCTACCGTATGAACATCCGGCAGATGATCGAGTTCCATGAACAGCGCCGCGCCGATTGCACGGTGGCCGCCATCCCGGTGCACAAAAGCTTGGCCAGCGAATTCGGCGTCATCGAGACCGATCAGGACGGCCGCATCATTGGCTTCCATGAAAAGAAGGCCGACGCTCCCACCATGCCCAACAACCCGGAGATGGTGCTGGCTTCGATGGGCAACTACATCTTTTCGACCCCCTCGCTGACGCGCGAACTCTACGACGACGCCCGCAAACCCTCCAGCATCACCGCGCACGATTTCGGCCAGAACATCCTGCCCGGCATGGTGGGCCGCTCCGCGATCTACGCCTACGACTTCAATACCAACCATATCCCCGGCGATCCGCTGGACCAGGCCGCTTACTGGCGCGACGTCGGTACCCTGGACGCCTACTACGAAGCCAACATGGACCTGCGCAACGTGGTCCCGCTGCTGAACCTCTACAACAAGCAGTGGCCGCTGCGTACGGCCGGCTACGAAGATCCGCCGGCCAAGTTCATCTTCAACCAGGAAGGCCGCCGCGGCATGGCGGTGGAATCGATTGTCGGAGGTGGCACCATCATCTCGGGCGGCTACGTCAAGGGCTCCGTCCTGGGCCGCGGCGTGCGGGTCTACGATGGCGCGGTGGTGGAGGATTCCATCATCTTCGACAACTGCATCATCGGCAAAGGCGCGCGCATCCGCAACGCCATTCTCGACAAGAACGTGATCGTGGCTGATGGCGACACCATCGGTCATGACCTGACGGCGGACGTCAAGCGCCCCGGCTTCCACGTCAGCCCGCCCTCGCCCATCGTGGTGGTGGAAGGCAAACGCTCGAAGGTGAGCATCAGCACGATCGATTTATAGGAGTCCCTCATGAATCGACGTGGATTCTTGGTGGGCGGTGCGGCCGCCCCAATGCTCAACGCCCAGCAGCCCCGCCCTGCGCAGCCTCGCCGGCAGCCGAACATCATTCTGTTGCTGTCGGACGACCATAGTGCCCCTTACCTGGGCTGCTATGGCGATCCCGTGGTCCGCACGCCGCACCTGGACAAGTTTGCTTCGCAAGGCATGCGCTTTGACCGTGCCTTTACCGCCGCCCCGCAGTGCGTGCCTTCGCGAACCGCCCTGATGACCGGCCGTTCCCCGGTGTCCGCGCGCATGGGCCGCTTCTCGTCACCCCTGCCGCCCGATATCATCACCATGCCGGAGCGGCTTCGTGAGGCAGGCTACTTCACTGGCATCTGCGGCCGTCTTTATCACCTGGATGGCCCCGGCGTTGACCGCTGGAACCCGGTGACGCGCGAGATCATCGACCGCCACGGGATGATGACCTTCTCCAAGCGTGTCGATTTTCTCGATGCCACCGGCCAGCCTCGTCTGATCGAGCGGATTAATACGTTCTTTGATCAGAAGCCCGCCGACAAGCCATTCTTCCTGTGGGCCAACTTTGGCGATCCTCATCACGTGTGGGACGCCCAAGGCTCCGGCGGGGCGGTGGACCCGGGCAAAGTCCGTCTGCCCGCCCAGTTGCCCGATCTGCCGGGCGTGCGCGGCGACATGGCCCGCTATCTGGCCGAAATTGAGCACCTCGATGCGGACTTCAGCCGCGTGCTCCAGACCATCGAAAAGCGCGCCCCCGATGACAACACCATCGTCGTCTTTATGGGGGATAACGGCATGGCGTTCCCGCATGGCAAAGGGTCGCTCTATGATCCGGGTTCCAACGTGCCGCTGATGATGCGCTGGCCCGGTATGATCCAGCCCGGCACATCGAACCGGGCGCTGTTTTCCGGTGAAGACCTGGCCCCAACGTTGCTGGATGCTGCTGGGCTCACTGCGATCAAGGGGATGACCGGACGCAGCTACTTGCCCTTGCTGCGTGGCCAGCCGCAGCAGGCGCGGCGCTATCTGTTTGGCGCGCGTCTGGCCCATGGCAATGCCGCCTATTCCGCCGAGACCATGGCCTCAGAATGGGACCAGTCCCGCATGGTCCGCAGTGACCGCTACAAACTGATCTACAACTGCACGCCGTGGATGGAGTATCAGCCCGTCGACAGCATGCGCGACCCCGGCTGGCTGCAGATAAAGGCCGCCCACGCGGACAAGCTGCTGAAGCCGGAGCATGACCGCGCCTACTTCACCCGGCCGCGCCCCATCGTCGAGCTCTACGATCTGGACGCGGATCCGGCAGAGCTGACCAATCTGGCGGGCAAGCCCGAGATGGCCGCCGTGGAGCGTGAACTGAAAACGGCGCTGCAGGAGAAGATGATCATCGATTACGACTTTCTTCCCCTGCCGCTCGGGGCCACGGAGGGCCGATAGGTTAGCAGCGGAAGTGGCCCCTCCGGCGGGTCGGGGCTCACTCTGAGGCCGGGTGATCGGTAGTACTGTTCGGAACCAAGCCGCGACGATCAGGAGCGGTCTGCGCTCGCTGCCCAGGAAGCTATCGGGTGGCGGCAGCAGCACTGAAGGTGTTGAAGTGGCCTTCCACGGTGTTCTCAATCGGCTCTGAGTAGCCGCCGCCCAACACGATCACGATCGGGCAGGGCAGGGCCAGCACCATTGCATCGCGCTGCTGGAGGCCAGCGTGGGTCAGGGAAAGCTTGCCCAGCCGATCGGTCGCTAGTCCGTCGACGCCTGACTGGAAGTAGACCAGGTCGGGCGCGAACTCCCGCACTCGATCCACCGCGTGCGCCACTTCCGGCAGATAGACCGCATCGGTCGCACCATCTTCAAACTCGATATCCAGCTTTGATTGCTGCTTGCGAAACGGAAAGTTGTTCCGTCCATGCAAGGAGATGGTCAGCGTGTCGGGGTCGTCCGCGAAGAGCGTGGCGGTGCCGTCGCCTTGGTGGACGTCCAGATCGACAATCGCCACCCGCCCGATGCGTCCTTCCGCGCGAAGCACTGCGATGGCCACGGCCATGTCGTTGAAGATGCAGAAGCCGGAGCCCGCATCCCGGAACGCATGGTGCGTGCCACCGGCCAAGCCGCCGCCCCACCCGGTTTCCAGCGCCACCCGTGAAGCCGCCAGCGTCGAGCCCACCGAAGCCAGCGTCCGCTGCACCAACCCCAGCGACCACGGAAACCCGATGCGCCGCATCATCTGCGGGTCCAGCGTGCCGTCGACAAAGGCTTGCGCATAGGTGGCGTCATGCACCAGCGTCACTTGATCAAGCGAGGCCAGTGGCGCCGGTTGCAGGTCAAACAGACCGGTGGCGGCCAGCCGATCCCGCAACAGCCGGTATTTCCGCATCGGGAACTTATGCCCGTCCGGCAGCGGGATCTCGTGATGGTCGCAGTAGAAGACTCTGGCCGACACTACCGCTTCGACAAGTCGCGGATCATGATGTCCTTGAACCGCATATCGCCCTTGCCGCCGGAATGCAGTTGCAGCGCGATGGGGCCGTCAAAGGACTTCGGCTTGGGGTCAGTGAAGTCCACCAGCGTCACGCCGTTCAGGCGCGACACGTAGCGGTTGCCTTCCACCTTCAGCAGGTACTCGTTCCAGTCGCCCTTGCGGACCACGGTTTCGTTTTCCGGCGAAGGCCAGACGATCCACTGGCGGCCGTCGCCATAGATGCCGCCCGTGTGCTGGCCGATG
>JBIKMK010000557.1:0-3572 GCA_044359315.1 Bryobacteraceae bacterium
TGCTCGATGGCACGGGCGTGCGCTTCATAATCGCCCTGCAAGGCGAGCACGCCGACGACTGGTGTACGGGGACTGCTAGTCGAATCGCTCATGGTTCACGCGCTCAAGAAGGGAAGGGCGGAGGTCCGCCCTACCAACCACGCGTCGCCATCAGTTCATCCAGCGGGATCTTCGAGACATCCAAACCCTTCATGCCGTCCGGCAGCTCTTCGCTGGCTTCCAGCACCTTCTCGGCGTCCTTCCAGTAAGTCGTCGCCTTCACGATGGCGCGGGCGAACTTCTCCGGCTCATCGGACTTGAAGATGCCGGAACCCACGAACACCGTCTCGGCACCCAGTGCCATCACCAGCGCCGCATCAGCGGGCGTGGCCACGCCACCAGCGGAGAAGTTCGGCACCGGCAGCTTGCCGTGCTTCGACACCCACTCGATCAGCTCAAACGGAGCCTGGTGCGTCTTGGCGGCCACCATCAGCTCATCGGACCGCAGCATCGTCAGCGCCTTCATTTCGCGCTGGATGGTGCGCATGTGGCGCACGGCTTCGACGACGTTGCCGGACCCGGCTTCGCCTTTGGTACGGATCATCGCCGCGCCTTCGCCAATGCGGCGCAGAGCTTCACCCAGGTTGCGGGCGCCGCACACGAACGGCACCTTAAAGTCGCGCTTGTCGACGTGGTTTTCTTCGTCGGCCGGGGTCAGCACTTCGCTCTCGTCGATGTAGTCGACGCCCAGGGCTTCCAGCACGCGGGCTTCGACGAAGTGGCCGATGCGGCACTTGGCCATTACCGGAATCGAGACCGTGTTCATGATCTCGCGGATGACGCTGATGGGCGACATGCGCGCCACGCCACCGTCTTTGCGGATGTCGGAAGGCACTTTCACCAGCGCCATCACGGCACAGGCGCCCGAACGCTCGGCGATTTGCGCTTGCTGGGCGTTCACCACGTCCATGATCACGCCGCCCTTCAGCATCTCTGCCAGGCCGACTTTCAACCGGAACTGCTCGTCTTGCAACAATGATCCAAACATAGATTCTCCTTAGCCTAACTCTTGCAATCACCAGCCGCTTGTGGCGGAACTCTCAAGAACCGCTCCCTTGCGGTCGCGGCTCGGTAACGCACCCGATGCTACTGAGCCGCGACCGCAAGGGAGCGGTCTGCTTCGAAACAGCCGCCTCCGCCGCGGGCTGCTAAACCATGGCCGTCAATAGTTCCGGATGAACGTCCGGACTCTCTCGACGGAAAACCTCACCCAGTAGCGCGACGCCCGCGGAGATCCGCTCCGGCGTCAGGCCGCCAAAACTCAACCGGAAAGCCCCCGGCTCCGGCCGCGAAACCGCAAAATAGCGCGCCGGCAAATAATTGACGCCGACCCGCTGCGCCTCCGGCAGCAGTGCCGCGGCATCCAGCGGTGCCGGCAACCGGACCCACAAGTTCATCCCGCCATCTGGACGCGTGAACGACGTCCCATGCGGCATCTCGCGATCCAGCGCCGAAGCGACCGCGGCCAGCTGTTCGCGACCCGTCGCAATCACTTTCTGCCGGTGCGCTTCCAACCGGCCCGATTCCGCAAAGCGCAGCACGATCGCCTGGGATAGCTGGTCCGTATGTAAGTCCGTCCACTGTTTGGCCTCAGCCAGCCGCGCAATCAGGTCCCGGCGGCCCTTCACCCAGCCAATCCGCAGCCCAGGGAACGAGACTTTCGAGAAGCTGCCAATCTGCAACACACTGCCCGTGTCGTCCAACTCCGCCAGTGACGGCAGGGCATCACCCTGATACCGCAGCGCGCTGTAGATGTCGATCTCAATCAGCGTCACGCCCTGCTCCCGCGCCTCGCGCAGCAGTTGCTGACGCTCCGCCATGGACATGGTGTGGCCGGTGGGGTTCTGGAAGTTCGGGGTGACAATGGCCAAACGCGCACCGGGCTCCCAGCGGGGCAGGGGAATCAGCCGCACGCCGCCGCGCTCAAAGACATTCTTCAAGCCCGGATACGTCGGATCTTCCACCATCACCGCCGTGCCCAGCGGTGCCAGCACCCGCTGGATCAGGTCGAGCGCCTGTTGGCACCCGTTCGTCACCAATACGTCTTCGGTTTCGCTCGCGCCCAGATAACGGCGCAGCGGCGCATAGCCGTGCGGCGCACCCAACTGAAGAATCGACGCGATGCTCGCATCGGCCATCACCTCGCGCACCGTCGCCCGGAACTCATCCAGCGGAAACAGTTCATCCAGCGGGCGGGACGTGGCAAAGCTGATCGGGCTGGAAGATGGCTCCGCCACAAAGCTGCCCCGGCCCACATGGCTGCGGATCAGTCCGGCCTGGTCCAAAAGTTCGTAGGCGGCGGAAACGGTGGTCCGATTTAGGCTGAGCGAGCCAGCCAATTCCCGGGTAGGCGGCAACCGGTGCCCCGGCGGAAGAACGCCGTCACGAATCGCAACCCGTATCGCGTCAAACAGTTGACGGTAAAGCGGCGTCTCGGATTGCTCATCCAATGCGGGCAGGGGAATCATGCCAGTAGTGAGCCAAGATTAGCATATTGGCTGGCTTGGATGGCAAGTGAGATGCAATTGGCGAGCATTGGATGGTCTGCTGGCGTCAGGCCGCTAGCAAGCCCACAAAGCCCGCCAGTGCTCCAACCGCGCGCCGCCGCCGTTCCGAGCCGCGACCAGCAGGAGCGGGCTGCTCTCTTTCCCAGTAGCGCGACGAGGCCAGCAAGCCGTTTCCGGCCTATTTCCGAAGCCCTCCTAGGGCCGGTTGGCCAACGGTGGCTTGGGTTCAGTAGAAATCACCTTCACCCGAACCGCATCCAGTGTTCCGCCCCGGGCGTGCTTGCTTTCTACCGTCACCTGCTGGCCGCGCTGCAAGTCGGCGCACTTCAGTTTCTTGTCGCCATCCAGAATCTGCGTCTTCGCGGAACAGTAAAAGTTCAACCCATTGCCGTCGGCGAACTCGACGCGGATGCTCTTCTTGGTCACCTCTTCGATGGTGCCCGCAAAGCTCCCCGGTGGCTTACTGTCCGGCGCGCCCAACTGCGGCCCCGCCAAGCCATACGGATATTGAGCCACGGCTTGGGCGGCCAGCAGCAACAGTGCCAGAAGTGCGAACAGGAGTGAAGAGCGCATTGCTGAACTCAGTATGCACCCAAAACCCGTCCCCCCTAAAGAAGATCTCTCTCGTAATCAACTGGATGAGTGTCCGCACCCGGTCACTCGGCTGAAGCCCCCGGCCCGCTTACTTGATCTTCATCGGCGGCACCGGCACGCTCTTCACCGGCTCAAACAGACCAAACGTGAACACCGACGTCGCATTGGCGATCGAGACATACTGCTTTCCATCCACCATAAACGTCACCGGCGAGGCGTAGATGTTGTCGCCCGTCTGGTAATGCCACAGATGTTTGCCGGACTTGGCATCCACGGCAATCACGTGGCCGTCGTCATCTCCTGCAAACAGCACCCCCGTCACCGTGCCCGTCACCCCGGCCCACATCTCGGCCTTGCCCGTCATCGGGTATTGCCACTTGCGCTCGCCCGTCAGCGGGTTGATGGCGCGCAGGTAGAACTGCCCCGCGTCTT
>JBIKMK010000501.1:0-3926 GCA_044359315.1 Bryobacteraceae bacterium
CCGCGATGCCCGCATACATGGCCGGGACGTTGGGGGTGCCGTTCAGGAACTTATAGATCGAGTTGGCGTAGTCGATCGCCCCGTCTTCAAACTCGAAGGGCCGCTGGTGCGCCTGCCAGCCGATGGCGGATGGTGAGAGCAGCGGCCAAAGGTCGCGGCGCACGTAGAGGTAGCCATTGCCCGGCCCGCCACAGAGCCACTTCACGGAGCCACCGGTGGCGAAATCGACATTCAGCGCTCGCACATCCAGCGGCACCGTTCCGGCTGATTGATAGACGTCGGCCACCACCAGCGCCCCCACTTCATGCGCCCGGCGGATGATGGGTTCCAGATCGAGTAAGGCGGACGTGCGGAAGGCGACATGGCTCACTGACACCAGCTGCGTGCGGTCATCAATGGCCTCGACGATGGCGTTGACATCCGCCGGTACCATCACCAGCTCGGCACCGCGCAGACCGCGATGGATGTACTCGTTGGAGGGGAAGTTTAGCGCATCACTGACGATGCGGTTGCGTTTGCCGGTCCAGTCAAAGCAGGAGAGCACGATCCACTGGCAGATGGAGACGTTCTGGTGCATGCAGACTTCGCCCGGGCCCGCACCGATGATGCGGCCAATGCGGTCGCCCACTGTGACCGGCATGTCCCACCAGCCTTCCTCCCAGGAGCGGATGGAGCGCATCGTCCACTCATCGGCGAACTGGTTCAATAGCGTCCGGGCGCGCCGGGGCATCGCGCCCAGGGAGTGGCTGATCAGGTGCGTCGTGTGGGCTAGGGTAGGGAATTCGTCGCGCCACCGGAGGAGTTCGTCCATTTCCTCAGGGTGACATAGAACACGGGAATCCCGGCCAGAATGATGCCCAACGCCACCAGCGCGGGTCCCGTGCGCTCTATCAACGTGTTCACACAGAACGCCGTGCCGATCAAAATGTAGACGGCGGCGGTCAGCGGGTAGCCCCACATCTTGTAGGGTCGCGCGGCTTGCGGCTTCTTGAAGCGCAGGGCCACCAGTGCCACACCAACCAACGTGGCGAAGACCCACGTGGCGAACAGCGCGTAATCGATCAAGGCTTCCCAGACACCGGTCAACACCAGGATCGACGACCAGAAGCCCACCCCCAGCAGCGCCACCGACGGCGTGCGGAATCGAGAATGGACGCGGGCGAAGGCGGGGAAGAACAGGCGATCGGCGGCCTGGGCGAAGTACATTCGAGCCGGGGCCATGATCTGGCCGTTGGTGGAGCCAATGACGGAACACAAGATCGTCAGCGTCACCACCATGCCACCCCATTTGCCCAGGACTCGCTCCGCCACCATCGAACCGGGCCGTTCCGCGCGGATGAACTCCTCCATTGGCAGCACGCGCAGATAAGCCATGTTCACCAGCAGGTAGATCACGCAACAGATCGCCAAGCCCAGTGCGGCGGCGCGCAATAGGTTGCGTTGTGGCTCGCGCACTTCACCCGCGACGAAGCTTAGATAAGACCAGCCGTCATAAGAGAGCAGGCAGGCGATCATGGCCACGCCAAACGCGGACATGCTCCACTCCGGTGGGGCCACCATGATCGGTTGCGGATTCGGAGCCGCCAGCGCGCTCCAGATCAGCATCGCGAGACCGGCCAGCTTCATCACGGTGAAGAAGTTCTGCACCGACGCGCCCCAGCGCGTGCCGACATAGTTGGCGCCGCACAGCGTGAAGATCAGGGCCAGGGAAATGCCCTTCGCCACCCAGCCTGACAGCGGAATGAAGTAGCCCAGGTAGATCGAAAAACTGGTGGCCAGGTACGCCGTGACGGAGGGCTGAATGATCAGGAAGTACGTCCACCCGCAAAGGAAGCCCGCCACGGGGGCTAGGCCTTCGCGGAGGAAGACGTAGTGCCCGCCGGTCTCCGGCATCATCGCGCCCAACTCACTGAAGACTAGTGCCCCCAGCAGCGACAGGACACCCGAGAAGAACCACGCGGCCAGGATCAAGGTGGGTGAAGGTAGGCTGCGCGCCACCAACCCGGGGACCACAAAAATGCCCGCGCCCAGGATGATTCCCACCACGATGGAGGTGGCATCCCACAGGCCAAGTTGGCGCTCCAAGTGGGGCGGTGAAGAGGGTTGGGCGGCGGAGGTCATTGTGTTAGTATCGCTCGCATGGCTGATCAATCTGTTTCTCGTCGTCTCTTTGTCGCGACCGCGGGTCTGGCTCCCGCCGCCGCTGCCGCTGGGCAAGCGGGAGGCGGCAAGCCCGCCATCAACGAAACGTATCCGGGCGGCAACGCCAAGGCCACGGGCCCGGTGAAGATCGTCACCATGAGCAAGTTCGAACCGGCGGAAGTGGAGCGGATCGAGAAAGCCGCCGGCAAGCCAGTGAAGCTGGTGATGGCCGCCAATCGCGAAGAGTTCAGGCGCGAACTGCGTGACGCCGACGTGGTGTTCGGCGATCTACGCAAGGAAGATCTCGACTACGCGCCCAAGGTGAAATGGATGCAGGCGGGCGGCGCGGGCATGGAAGGTGCCGACAAGGCGCTGATGGCCTCCGATATCACCGTCACCAACATGGCCCGCATCTTCGCGCCCGGCATTGCGGAGACGGCTTTTGGCCTGCTGCTCAGCCTGACGCGCGGCCTGTCGAAGTACTACACGCCGCAGTTCGCCAAACGCACGATGAACCCCACCGGCACCGTGAAGTCGAACCACTATTGGGAGCTAGGCGGCAAGACCATGGGCATCGTGGGCATGGGCGGCATCGGCACTGAAGTGGCCCGCCGCGCGCACTATGGTTTCGGGATGAAGGTGCTGGCCACCGACGCCAAGCCGCTGCCGCGTCCGGATTTCGTCGCGGAACTGCATGACCCTACCTTCTTCAAGGAGATGGTGCCGCAAGTGGACGTGCTGGTCTCCGCCGCACCGCACACGGTGCACACGGACCGCATGTTTAATGAACAGGTGTTCCGGTCGATGAAGAAGCATGCGATCTTCCTGGCCATGTCGCGCGGCCGGTTGTTTGACGATATGGCGCTGGTCCGGGCGTTGAAGGAAGGCTGGATTGGTGGCGCAGGCCTGGACGTGATGCCCGTGGAGCCGCCGCCGTCCGATCACCCGATCTTCGATTGCCCCAACGTCGTCATGAGCGCCCACACCTCCGGCTGGGGCCCGGAACGCCAGGACCGTCTGGTCGGCCACTTCGCCGAGAACGTCCGCCGCTACTCGAACGGCCTGCCGCTGATGGCAGTGGTGGATAAGGAAAAGGGCTACTAGCTCGCACTGAGCGGCCGCCAGTGCGGCGCGCGGCTCCGCTCCGCCAACCCCGCCACGCCCGCCTCCTGGTAGTGGCCCAGCCACTCATGAATCGCCTTGCGCGAGACCCCGTAGATCTCACTGAGGGCGGCAATCGTTTCGCCCTCCTGGGTCACCCAAAGTGTCACCCATGTCCCCGGGCTATTCTGTTACCCATGTCGCCCCGGACCGCAGCCCAGCCCCATGCGTGAGCTTGGGGCTTCTTCGGGTTAGGTGAGCAAGCCCCAAGCTCACGCATGGGGCTAGTCAGAAGCGGGAGACTAGGCGGCTGGTTCCATGCGTGACACCGAGACGCGGACGCGATAGCCGAGGGCGCCGAGGAGGCGGATGAGCAGGTCGGTGGAGACGTTGTCGAGATTGCCATTCAGGATGGCCGTAACCCGCGTGCGCGAGGAACCGCCGCGCTGGGCCACCTCCGCGTGAGTGCGTGAGCCTGCCGCCACGATCTTTCTCAGACGCTTGAGTAACGAGTACTAAACCTGCCATTCGCTGGCCTCGGCACCGGTGAGCCCGAGAGTTTGGGCCAAAGCTTCAGGCGTGGCGGCGATGATGGGTTTAGCGTTCATCTGAAATCTCTCCACTGACTACTCCAGACTACAGAAGCTCCCGGAACTGATCCGGCGTCAGCGCGGCTGAGCGAA
>JBIKMK010000035.1:0-13595 GCA_044359315.1 Bryobacteraceae bacterium
TGAACCGCGAGCGCGAACCGCGCAGCCTGATGCCGGCCCGGATTCCGGTGCCGCGTCCGAACCGCTCGGAGCCCGATTCGGCCGAGGCCAGCCCGGACAAGAGCGGGTTGGTGGGCTTTGGTTCCCGAACTCCTTACTACAGCCGTCCGGATGGTTTCACCCGCCGCCGCGGCGTCGGCGCTGACCAGCTCTACACCGGCGTCTATCAATCCGGAGGCTTCCGGTTGGGCTTGATTCGCATTCCCACCTTTAGCCAGTCCACCAGCCAGCGCGCCGCTCTGCTGGCCGAATTGAGCAACGAGATCGCCTTCATGCGCCAGAACACCGACGGGCTGGTGGTGGATGTTTCGCGAAACCCCGGCGGCTGGTGTTCCGCCAGCATGGTCGCCCGGCTCACCAATCGCCCGGTACAGATTTATCAGGCCCAGTTCCGCCCGAACCTGATGGAGATCCGCGAGTTCCAGGAAAGCATCACCCTGGCTGATGATATGGGGGCCGAACAGTGGGTACTGGATAGCTTCGCCTACAATCTGGAGGCGATCAGCAGCGCGTCCAAAACATCGGGCGCGATGACTGGAGGTCTACCGGCCTGCGAGGTGCCTGAATTGACCAGCATCGGCCGGTTTGGCTTCTGGGGGCTGGCTGATGTCTACCCGGTGGTGCAAGGCACCGACGGACGTCCCGTGGGCTATGACAAGCCCATCATTGTGCTGCAGGACGAACTGAGCATGTCCCAAGCCGAGCACTTCACCGCCATGATCCAGGACAACCAGATCGCGCCCGTGGTTGGCGTACGCAGTGCTGGCCTGGGGGGCTTCATCTTGTCATTTGACGCGGGCCGCTACAGCGAAGCGTCAGCTTCGGTCACGGGTGGACTCACCGAGCGCCGGACCATCGCCCGGGCTCCGGGCCTGCCTCCGGCACCCTACATCGAGAACATCGGAGTGATCCCCGACATCGTGCTCGATTCCATGACCCGCGAGAACCTGCTCAACGGGTACAGGCCATTCGTCGATGGTTTCACCAAGATTCTGGTGGATCGCATCCAGGCCGCCCGCGCGCCCGCCCCGCCCACAAACTAGGGGCGCCAGTTGCCCCAAGAGAGATCTGTTTCCGGGTGCCTTGGAGAAAGTGCACCCGGCGTCGGACAATGGAATCTGCCGGTCCGTCCGGCACGAAAGAAACTGTCTTCACACGTCCCGGCCCTTCATCAAACGAAAACAATGATCGATCCCAACCCCTCCGACGCCACTCCGTTCAATGAGCCCAAGCTGGCCCTCAATCGCATCTATACCCGGCGGGGTGATCAGGGCCTTACCTCCCTGGTCGGCGGCCAGCGAGTCTCCAAGGATGCGCTGCGCATCGAGAGCTACGGCACCGTGGACGAACTGAATTCCTTCGTCGGCCTGGCCGTGATCAGCGCGTCGGCGCGGCCGGAGACCAGTTCTCTCGCCACGATCCTCGTCCGCGTACAGCATGAGTTGTTTAACCTGGGCTCCATTCTGGCCACTCTGCCGGAAGACGTCCATCCGCGCCAGCCGCAGATCACGGCGGTCGAAATTGAGCAACTGGAACGTGAGATTGACGAAGCCAATGAGGTGCTCAGCCCCCTGCGGAGTTTCGTGCTGCCGGGCGGCTCGCGGCTGAATGCCGAACTGCACATTTGCCGGACGGTCTGCCGCCGTGCCGAGCGGATTGTGGTGGCGTTGATGCACCACGAGTCGGTGCCGGAACTGGCCGTCGGCTATCTCAACCGGCTCAGCGACGCTCTGTTTGTCTGGAGCCGGTGGGCCAGCCACGCCGCGGGTGACGCGGAAGTTCTGTGGGCCCCGAACAAAGCCGCCAGCGGCAGCCGATAGCACCCGGGGCGTTGCCACTCAACGTGGCTCCCAACGTTCCGCTAAACGAAAAATGGCCCACCGTGCCGGGAAGCATCGGTGGGCCTTTTCTTGCTTGGAGTGGTCTTTCTAGCTGGCCTTGCGGCGGCGCACTTTCTTGCGGCCCGTATGCCGGTTGATCGGCGGCAGCACCGGAGCGAAGGCGCTCTCGATAATCGCCGCCTGCTGGGCGGCATGCTGTTTCACCAAACCGGTGGCCGGGCTGGCGGCAGTGGCGCGGCCCACATAACGGACCGTCCGCTGGTCACTGCGCAACACGGCGCGCAGCTTGCGCTCCACAAACCACCAGGCACCCATGTTCTTGGGCTCTTCCTGCACCCAGGCCACTTCGGCCGAAGCCGAGTAACGGGCCAGGATGTCGGCCACTTGGTCCGCCGGGAATGGATAGATCTGTTCCAGGCGAACGATCGCGACATGATTGGCGTGTAGCTTCTCCCGCGAATCCAGCAGGTCGTAGTAAACCTTACCGGTACAGAACACCACGCGCGTCACCGCCTGCGAAGGTGCCGTGGCATCGCCCAACACTTCGCGGAAGCCGCCCGCCGTAAAGTCCGGCATGTGGCTGATCGCTTTGGCGTGACGGAGAATCGACTTCGGCGTAAACACCACCAGCGGCTTCTGCGTGCCGCGGCCCGCCTCACCGCCCCGCATCTGGCGGCGGAGCAGGTGGAAGTAGTTGGCCGGCGTCGTGCAGTTGGCCACGATCAAGTTGTTCTCGGCACACAATTGCAGGAACCGCTCCATGCGCGCCGAAGAATGCTCCGGACCCTGGCCTTCATAGCCGTGCGGCAGCAGCAGCGTCAGGCTGGAATGCTGGCCCCACTTCGATTCGCCGGACGAGATGAACTGGTCCAGCATGATCTGGGCTCCATTCACAAAGTCGCCAAACTGGCCTTCCCACATCACCAGCGACTTGGGATCACTCACCGAGAAGCCATACTCAAAGCCCATCACGGCAAACTCGCTCAAGGAGCTGTCCACCACTTCCAGGCGCGTCGAGTGCGCCGTGGCGATCTGCTGGATCGGCAGATACTCGCGGTTGGTCGCCACGTCCACAAAGCCCAGGTGCCGCTGCGAGAAGGTGCCGCGCGTGACGTCCTGACCCGACAAGCGCACCGGCGTCCCTTCGGTCAGCAAAGACCCAAAGGCCAGTGCTTCGCCCAGCGCCCAATCGATGGGGCCACCGTTGGCCGCCTGCAGGCGCTTCTCAATAAAGCCCTTGATCAGCTTCTCCTGGATCTTCAGATCCTCCGGCAGTGCATGGAGGTTGGTGATCAGATACCGGAACAGCTCCTCGCTAATGCCGGTGGACGAGCTGGCTGGACGGCGCTCCTCCGCCCCCGGCACTTCCACGATCTCGTAGGTCTGCGCGGTCTGCTTGGCTTCCTGATATCGCTCTTCCAGGTTGGCCGTAATCTGGCGGCGCATCGCCTCCACTTGATCAGCGGTGACCACCTTTTCACGGATCAACCGGTCACGGTACTGCGTGGCGGGCGAAACATGTTCGCGGATGCCCTTGTACATCACCGGCTGCGTGTAGGTGGGGTCGTCGCCTTCGTTGTGGCCGTACTTGCGGTAGCAGATGACATCCACCACCACATCGCGGCTAAACGTCTGCCGGTAGGCATAAGCCAGGTGCGCCGCCCGGGCGCAAGCTTCCGGATCATCGCCATTCACGTGGAATACGGGAGCCGCGATCATGCGCGCGATATCGGTGCAATAGGTGGACGAACGTGCCTCATCCGGGTTGGTGGTAAAGCCAACCTGATTATTGATGGCCATGTGGATGGTGCCGCCGGTGGAGTAACCACGCAGCCGCGACAGGTTCATCGTCTCCATCACCACACCCTGGCCGATAAAGGCCGCGTCACCGTGGATCAACAGCGGGATCACGCGAGCACGCTTGGTATCACCCAAACGATCCTGCTTGGGGCGGACATAGCCTTCCACTACGGGGTTCACGGCTTCCAGATGGCTGGGGTTCGGCAGTACCGTCACCACCAGGTCATGACCCGATGACGTCCGCCGTTCACCGGAGGCACCCAGGTGATACTTCACGTCCCCGTCGCCCATGTCGGATTCGACGCCATTTTCCGGTTGCACCGCGCCTTCAAACGCACTGAAGACGCGCGCCGCACCACCCACCAGGTTCGAGATCACAGTCAAGCGGCCGCGATGGGCCATGCCGATCACGATCTCGTGGACCCGGTCCGTGCCGCCCACTTCGCAGATTTCGTTGATGGCGGCAATCGAGCTTTCGCCGCCTTCCACCGAGAAGCGCTTCTGGCCCTTGTAGCGGTTCTCGAGGAACTGCTCAAACATCTCGGCCTCAAGCATCGTCCGCAGAATCCGCGTCTTCACTTCCGGCGCCAGCGGAGCATGCGCCGCCGGGCCTTCCAGACGCTCCTGCAACCAGCGCTTCTGCGCCACGTCCGGATTGTCCATGTACTCGACACCCATGCGGCCGCAGTAGGCGCGGCGCAGGGATTCCAGTAGTTCGCGCAGCGTGCACACCGGCTTCGGCGCGGCGGTACCCGTCAACGCGCCCAGTGAGCCCAGGTTGAACTCACGGTCCATGTCCCACATCGACAGGCCATAGGTGGCCGGGTCCAGTTCAGCATGCAATTGCTGGCTGGGCTTCAGCGGATTCAGGTCCGCCATCAGGTGGCCGCGCGTGCGGTAAGCGTTGATCAACTGCAGGATCGCCGCTTCCTTGTTGACCTCCGCCGTTTTTGCCGATCCGGCAAACGGCGACGGGCTGGAATCGGTCTGCCAGACCACCGCGCGATAGGGGATTCCCAAGTCCGCGAAAATCCCGTCGTAGAAGCCGTCCTTGCCCTGCAACAGATCCTGCAAGCGGCCCAGGAACATGCCGCTCTCGGCACCCTGGATCACACGATGGTCATAGGTGCAGCTGACCGCCATCACTTTGCTTAAGCCCAGCGCGGCCTTGGTCTCGGCTGCGACGCCGGCGTATTCCGCCGGATAGTCCATCGCACCGGTGGCGATGATGGCGCCCTGTCCGGGCATCAACCGCGGCACACTGCCCACCGTGCCCACCGTGCCGGGGTTGGTCAGCGAAATCGTCGTGCCCTGGAAGTCCGGCAAGGCCAGCTTGGCCGTGCGGCCCTTCTGCACCAAGTCGTCAAAGCCCGCCTGATACTGGGCAAACGTCATCTCGCCCGTGTTCTTGATCGAAGGCACCACCAGGCTGCGCGTGCCGTCTTTGCCCGCGACATCGATGGCCAGCCCGAAGTTGATCTGGTTGCGGACGAAGCGGAACGCTGCGCCGTCTTTTTCGGCGTAGGCGTTGTTGATGTTCGGTTGGGACTTCAGCGCCTGCACGATGGCCCAGCCAATCAGGTGCGTGTAGGAAAGCTTGCTCTTGCCCGTCAGTTCCCGATACTCGTTGATGATCCGGCGATTCTCATCCAGCACCTTCACCGGGATCACGCGGTTCGACGTGGCCGTCGGCACCGAGAGCGAGAGGTTCATGTTCTCGGCGATCTTCAGGGCCGCACCGCGCAACGGGACCAGTTGCTCCGCCGGACTGGAATCGGCCTTGGTGGCCGGTTGGGTTTCCGTGCGCGCCACCGCCGTATCCGCCGCCGCAGTTGGTGCCGGCGCTGGGGCTACAGGTGCCGGGGCCACCGGGGCAGCCGCCACGATGGGCGGCGCAACCGCCACCGGGGCCGCCGGCGCGGCATAGCTGCCGTTGGCCGTTCCGTTGGTGCCATCCGTGTCGAAGACCTGTTTCCACTGGTCAGTGACGGTCTGCTTATTGTGGAGATACTGCTGATAGAGCTCTTCTTCGAGCCAGCTATTGATACCGAGCGAAGATTCGTTGGGATTCGACATGGACTAAACGGCGGGAGATGCCTACCCTTCATGATAACGGAAAATGAGTGGAATACCCGCTTTCTCGCGGGCGAGCTGTTGGCGGCCCCTCCGCTGCACGTCGTACGGAAGGCCTTTGGATTCATGGAGCAATCCGCCGCCTCGCCCGTCCGCCTGCTGGACCTCGCTTGCGGACCCGGCCGCCACGCCGCCCTGGGGGCCAGTTTGGGGTGGCAAGTCACCGCCGTCGACAACTCCACCGTGGCCCTCGACCAACTCCGGCGGGAGCATCCGCACGTCACGGCCGTTGAGGCCGACCTGGAGCAGGGCTTCGCCATCACCCCCGCCGCCTGGGACGTCATCTGCTGCGCGCTCTACCACCAGCCGTCCCTGTGGCCGGGCATTCAAGCCGGTCTGCGGCCCGGCGGAATCTTCGTCGGCGTCGTGAAATTGCAGGGCCGCTTTGCCGCCCAGCCCGGCCAACTGCGGGCCGCCTTCGCCAATTGGGAGATCCTGCATTCCAGCGAAGACGTGCTGGCGGAATTGATCGCGCGCAAGCCTGCTTGTAAGGATTGATGCGGCCGGACCATCGCGCTGCCAGGATGCTACACTCTGACTTCTCCGCATGAGCAGCCTCCGTACCCGTATCGTTTTCGTTGACGGCTTCGCCACCAATCCCGGTGACCTAAGCTGGACCGCACTGGAGGCGCTGGGCGATTTCACCGCCTACGATCGCAGCGCCGCCAGTGAAGTGATCGCCCGTCTCGACGGTGTCCAGGCGGTGATCACCAACAAGGTTCCTCTTCCCCGCGAAGTACAGGCCGCTCTGCCGCACCTGAAGTACATCGGCGTGGCGGCCACGGGCTACAACATCGTCGATGTCGTGGCGGCGCGGGAGTTCGGCATCACCGTCACCAATATTCCCAGCTACGGCACGCATTCGGTGGCGCAACACACCATCGCGCTGCTGCTGGAGCTGGCGAATCGCGTGGGCGCCCACGCGGCTGACACCCGTGCGGGGGGCTGGGCCCGCAACCCGGACTGGAGCTACTCGCTGGCCCCCTCCATTGAACTGGCCGGCAAGACGCTGGGTATCGTCGGCTTCGGCCGCATCGGCCAGCAGACGGCGCGGATCGCCCACGCCCTGGGCATGAATATCGCCGCCTATGATCACCGGCCGGAATCAAAGCGGGTGGATGATTTTCCGGTCACCTGGTTGACGCTCGACGGTCTGCTAGAGGCGGCCGATGTGGTCAGCCTGCACTGCCCGCTGGTGGATTCAACGCGCGGTCTGATCAACGCGGCGTCGCTGAAACGGATGAAGCGCTCCGCCCTACTGCTCAACGCCTCGCGGGGTCCGCTGGTGGTGGAAACGGATCTGGCGGAGGCTCTTGAATTGGGCGTGATCGCCGGGGCCGGCCTGGATGTGCTCTCCCAGGAACCCCCCGTCGATGGCAGCCCCCTTCTGTCCGCCCGCAACTGCGTCGTGACGCCACACAACGCCTGGGCCTCCACTGAGGCCCGGTCCCGGCTAATCCGTATGCTCGCGGAAAACCTGGCGGCCTGGCTGGCCGGCAGCCCGCGGAACGTGGTGAGTTGACGATGCCCAGCCCGTGGCTGAATGTTCCCCTGACGGATTACGAAGGCCACATGTTGTCGCCTGAGGTGGCGCAGTTGGATGTACTCGCCCAACTGTTTCGCGAGGTGCTGGATTACTGCCGCCCGCCCTCGGTGGCCATTCTGGGTATCGCCGGTGGCAATGGTGTGGACCAGATCGACCCCAACGTCACCCGCCGCATCGCCGGTGTGGATGTCAACCCGGACTACCTCGCCGCCGTCCGCCGCCGCTTTCCGGCGCTCAATGATATTGAGCTCCACTGCGCCGATCTTGCCCAGCAGATGGTGATCCTGCCGCCCGCGGCGCTGGTCCACGCCGCATTGATCTTTGAGCATGCCGGTGTGGGGCGGTGCCTGGATAACGCGGTCTCGTTTGTGGCGGACGGTGGTGCGCTCTCGGTGGTCTTGCAGTTGCCCAGCCCGATGGCCGCAGGCGTTGGTGCCAGCCCATTTGCCAGCCTGGCGAGCCTTAAGCCCAACTTCGCGCTGGTGGACCCCGTCTGGTTGAAAGAAACCCTGGAAGCCCGTGGCTTCCGTCTGGCCCAGCAAACACTACGGCCGTTGGTTGCGGGCAAGTCCTTCTGGATGGGCGTTTTCCAGCGCACGGCCGCGGGTAGGGTCTAGACCCGATCAGGCGCTCCGTGGGGTGCCGATGGTAACCTCAATCTTAAACCCGCAGTTTTCCCATGAGCGACATCCACGTTACCCTGCCTGACGGCAGCAGCAAAGCCTACCCGGCGGGCACCACGCCGCTTTCGGTGGCCCAATCGATTTCTAAGCGCCTGGCCGAGGATGCCATTGTGGCGCGCGTCAACGGCGACCTGTGGGATCTCACCCGGCCGCTGGATGGCGACGTCGCGCTCCAGATTCTCACCACCAAGGACCCGGCGTCGCTTGAGGTCTACCGCCACTCCACCGCGCACCTGCTGGCGGCGGCCGTGCTGGAGCTGTATCCGGAAACCAAGTTGGGCATCGGTCCGCCGATCGAAAACGGCTTCTATTACGACTTCGACCGGCCGACGACGTTCACGCCCGAAGATCTCGAAAAGCTCGAAAAGAAAATGGCCGAACTGGCCGCGCAGGACCTGCCGTTTGAGCGCCAGTTGATGGCCAAGGAAGAAGGCCTGACGAAGTATCGCGGCATGAATGAGCCGATGAAGGTGGAGCTGATCGAGGAGCGCGCAGGCGACATCTTCAGCGAATACACGCTGGGGCCGCACTTTATCGATTTCTGCCGTGGGCCGCACGTGCCGTCATCGAAGCGCCTGAAGGCGTTCAAGCTGATGACCGTCGCCGGTGCCTACTGGAAAGGCGACGCCAAGAACAAGCAGTTGCAGCGCATCTACGGAACGGCCTGGTTCTCCGACAAGGAATTGAAGGAGTACCTGGATCGCCTGGAAGAGGCCAAAAAGCGCGACCACCGCAAGCTGGGCACGGAACTGGGCTACCTGAGTATCCAGGAACTGGCCGGGCCGGGGTTGATCTTCTGGCATGAGAAGGGTGGCCTGGTCCGCAAAGAGATGGAAGACTGGATGCGCGAGCAGTATCTGAAGCGCGGCTACTCTCTCGTCTTCACGCCGCACATCATGCGCAAGAAGCTCTTTGAGGTCTCCGGCCACGAAGAGCATTACTCAGAGAACATGTTCGACTCCATGGAGCTGGACGACGGTGATTACCGCGCCAAGCCCATGAACTGCCCGGGCCACATTCTGATCTACGCCAACGATCAGCACAGCTACCGCGACCTGCCGATCCGGCTGGGTGAGTTGGGCGTGGTGCACCGCTATGAGAAGTCCGGCGTGCTGCACGGGTTGCTGCGTGTGCGCGCCTTCTGCCAGGATGACGCCCACATCTTCTGCCGTCCGGACCAGTTGGTGGACGAAGTCGTCAGCTGCCTTGAATTCGCGGTCGACACATTGAAGACCTTCGGCTTTGACAAGTACGAGGCGGAACTTTCGACGTGGGACGGTGGCACCAGCGGCAAGTACGATGGCTCGCCCGAGCAGTGGAAGATGGCCGAGGACGCGCTGGCCACCGCCGTCGAGCGTGTCGGCCTGGCCGTCAAGGTCATGCCCGATGAAGCCGCCTTCTATGGCCCCAAGATCGATGTGAAGCTGGTGGATGCCATTGGCCGCAAATGGCAGCTCTCGACCGTGCAGTTCGACTTCAACCTGCCGCGCCGCTTCGACATCACCTACATTGGCGAGGACGGCCACAAGCACCAGCCGGTGATGGTGCACCGTGCGCTGTTCGGCTCCGTCGAACGCTTCTTCGGCATCCTGCTGGAACACTACGCCGGTGCGTTGCCGGTCTGGCTATCGCCCGTGCAGGCAGTCGTGCTGCCGATCACGGACCGCCATGTCGAATACGCCAAGACCGTGGTGGCACGCCTCGAAGCAGCTAACATTCGCGTCAAGATCGATGCCCGCAACGAGAAGGTGAACCTCAAGATCCGCGAGGCGCAATTGCAAAAGGTGCCGTTCATGCTCGTCATTGGCGATCGTGAAGCGGAGGCCGATTCCGTGGCCGTGCGCACGCGCCGCGGGGGCGACCTGGGGGCGAAGCCCGTGGCGGAAGTGGCGGTGGCGATCCGCAAATTGATCGAAGATAAGACGCCGGTGGAATAAGCAATGACGGCCGGCGTCCCTGGTGGCGCAGGCTTCAGCCTGCACCAGGACTTCAGTCCTGGCCAGCAATTGCGCATCCTCCGGCTGCGGGTTCATGCATGATCGTTCTCCAATGCTTGGCCGCCGCTCTGGTGGTGGGGGCAAGTGTCTTCTGCGTGCTGGCCCTGCTGGGCGTCCGCAGCTACTTAGGGCAATCGCCTGGCCGCACGACAGAAGCCATCAGCATTCTGAAGCCGCTGCGCGGCGTGGATCTGGGCCTGGAAGAGAACCTCCGCAGCTTCTTTGCGCTCCACTACCCGCGCTTTGAACTCGTGCTGACCGTGCAGGATGCGTCGGACCAGGCCTTTGCCCTGTGCGAGAAGCTGATCGCGGAGCATCCGGGCGTCGATGCCCGCATCGTCCTGACGGGCGCGCCCGAGTGGCACAACGCCAAGGTTTGGCAGATGCACCGCGCCTGGGGCGAACTGAAGTACTCACTCATCGTCACCAGCGATTCCGATATCCGCGTAGCTCCTGATTTTCTGCACGGTTTGGGCGATGGCTTTGATGTGGGCACGTGCCCGTATCGCGCCATTGGCGGCCCCGGCGTCTGGTCGCGACTGGAAGCACTGGGCATGAACACGGAGTTTCTCGCCGGCCTCGTGACGGCGCGGTTGCTGGAAGGGGTGAAGTTCGCCATCGGCCCCACGATGTACCTCCGGCGCGGCGTCATCGAAGCCATCGGCGGCTGGCAGCAGTTGAGCGAGTATCTGGCCGAGGACTTCGTCATCGGCAACCGAGCGGCAGATAAAGGCTTCAAAGTGGGCCTGTCGCGCCAACTCGTGGAGCACCGCATTGGCAGTGAGCCGATGGCCGTCAACTTCGGCCACCGCCTCCGCTGGTACCGCTCCACGCGCCGCTCAAGGCCGGCGGGCTACGTGGGGCAGCTCTTCACAATGCCGGTATCGCTGATTCTGTTCTTGCTGGCCGTGGCTCCGGAATGGTGGCCGCTGGCGGCCGTGGCGGCTCTGCTGCGCTTGGCGACCGCGATGGCCACGCTGCGAGTGGTCGGTGCGCCCCTGGCACTGTTCGACCTCTTGGTGCAGGACCTGTTGAGCTTTATCTTCTGGCTGGCCGGTTTCTTCGGCACCACCATTCATTGGCGGGGCCGGAAGTACGTGCTCTCCGGCGACGGCCGGTTTACGCGGCTGACGGAGTAGCACCCCGCTGGTTCGCATCGCAGTACCGGTCCGGGCGGAGGGATCGCCGCGCGATACCCCCGCCTCCCGGCATTCTGATGCCCCGTTAGGCTGCGCGCCGGCGCAACAGCGCCAGGCCCAGCAAGGAGAGGCCCGCCACGGCCATCGTGGCCGGCTCTGGCACCGGAGCCACGCTGATGTCAGTGATCCGCAACCCGCTCCCGATCATGCCGCGCGAGGTCGTCTTGCCGGTCATCAGATTCACTGAGTAGAACTCAGTCCACTTGTTCGGAGAGACCGATATGTAGGCGATTCCGCTGCCGCCCGAGATGTCAAAGCCCACTTGGTCGCTGGTGAGGATGGGAAGCGTGGCGATGGTGGTCATGTTCTGGAACGTCGGAGACGGGCCGTTCCGGTTCATCGTGTCCCACTGCGAATCAAGCGTAAACAGCTGCGTCGAAGAAGGAAAGGGCACGCTGTTCGTGTAGGCCGCCCCCACGATGTTGGGTTCCTGGCCAAAGTTGATATCCCCCGCGGCATACTGCACGTCGGGATCGGTGACGGCCACCGCGCCCGTGATGGGGTTGATGCGCAGGTTTTGGTTGGCATTGCTGATGACGCGCAGTCGGTCCGGGACGGGGTTGAAGTCGATGCCGAAGCTGCTGCCCGCCAGCGCGGTGGAGAACACGCCTCCGACTTGCGTTGCGGCGGCGCTAAACCGGTCAATCATATAGAGCCGGTTGGTGGACCCCAACCCATACAGTTGTCCGGTACGCGGCCGGAAATCGATGCCCAGCAGCTTTTCATTGAGCTGCAGGCCGCTGATCGACAGCAGCGGACTGACCATGCCTGGCGCACCGGCGTCAAAGCTGAGCAGTTGGTTGCTGTCGGTGATGGCATAGACGGTTTCTGCTTGGATAGGTGCCAGGCCGAGGGCCCCGGCCAGCGCGCCAAGCGCGAGGATATTGGTGATTTTCATGACTGAACCTCTTCTTGTGAATTTCTCCAGAGGAGGCTGGAAGCCTCCCCTTTCCCACCCGTACGACAAACTTGATACGAACGGATTGAATGAAATTGCAAAAAGTTGATGGCGGCGTTTGCCCGGCCCGCATCACTTGCCCCGCAGGGTTTTGTTACGCTCGCAAGAGCCCCTAGCTTTTTCCATGCGCATCATCTCCCTTGCTTTCTTCGTGGCCACTCTCGCCGCCCAGACGCCTTACGACGTTGTTATCGCCAATGGCCGCGTGATGGACCCGGAGAGCGGCCTAAACGCTGTCCGTCACATCGGCATCCGCGCCGGCAAGATCGCCGCGATTTCAGCCACGCCGCTGAAGGGCAAGACCGAGCTGAGCGCCCAAGGCCGCGTTGTGTCGCCGGGCTTCATCGACCTGCACGCCCACGGGCAGACCAACCAGGCCAACGAGTATCAGGCGCATGACGGCGTCACCACGGCGCTGGAGCTGGAAGTGGGCGTGCCGGTGGTGGGGGCTTTCCTGAAGTTGCGCGAGAACAACGCCATCTTGAACTTTGGGGCCGCTGCTTCCCATGGCGCCAACCGCACCATGTCGATGGATAAGTTCAAGGCCGAAGCCGTCGCGTGGCGCAACCCCACCGATACAGATGTCGCAAGACGCTGGAACGAAATCAATAACAAAGGCCGCTACGAACCGCTGAACCGGCCGGAGGAAATGAGCCTGATGGCCGCCACGATGGAGCGCAACCTGAAGGACGGTGGCCTGGGGCTGGGTGTTGCGCATCAGTATTACCCGGGCGCCACGCGCGAGGAAGTTTACCGCGTGTTTGAGATGGCGGCGCGGTGGAAGGTGCCGATCTATACCCACGTCCGGTCGATGAGTGTGGACGCGATGCAGGAAGTGATCGCCAACGCGGCCGCCACTGGCGTCGCGCTGCACATCGTGCACGTCAACAGTATGAGCCTGGGCAATCTGCCGCTGGTGCTGGACCTGATCGATGGCGCGCGCAAACGGGGCGTGGATGTCACCACCGAAGCCTACCCCTACACGGCGGCTTCGACGTTTATTGAATCCACCATCTTCGATGACGGCTGGCAGGAGCGGCTGGGTATGTCCTATGGCGACATCCAGTGGGTGAAGACGGGTGAGCGCTTGACCAAGGAGACCTACGAAAAGTTCCGGCCCCAGGGCGGCTACGTGATCATGCACATGATGAAGCCGGAATGGATTCAGCGCGCCATGGCGTCTCCGGCCGTGATGGTGGCCTCCGACGGCATGCCGTATTCGCCGCTGGCGCATCCGCGCAGCGCGGGAACGTTCACGCGCGTGCTCGGCCGCTACGTACGGGAGCAGAAGGTGCTCTCGCTGATGGACGCCCTGGGCAAGATGACCATCATGCCCGCCCGCCGGCTGGAAGCGATTGCCCCGGCGATGAAGAACAAGGGCCGGCTGCGCGTCGGTGCG
>JBIKMK010000503.1:0-3922 GCA_044359315.1 Bryobacteraceae bacterium
AGCCCGATGAACATCAGGTAGGCCAGCAGGGTGATGAGGGCGGAAAAGTAGATCAGGTTGTTTTCGCCGATCAAGGTGACGGCGAAGGCAGTGAACGATCCGCCAAAGCCCGCGCCGATGACGCTGCCCAGGCCCAACATGCCGTAGAGCCGCTTGGCCTCCCGCGTGTTGAATACGTTAGCCGCCAGCACCCAACCCTGGGTGACCATCATGATCGAAAACATGCTGACCCAGATATTGAAGACGTAGTAGGTCCACACCCACTGAAACTTGATCAGGTATCCCATCAGCACCGTGAAGCCGATCGAAAAGAAGGTGGCGGCGTTGACCGCGGCCTTCAGCGAGATCTGCATGGTGACGCGCGAGTAGACGTAGGCCAGCAGGCCGCCTACCGGGGCGATCAGCATGTAGAGGCCGGGCAGTTTGTCGGGGTCCATGCGATCCACAAACAAAGCTCGCGAAACGGGCTTCAGAATGTAGTACGCGAACAACACAAACATCAAATAGAGGCTGACAAATAGCGTCCGCCCATATTCACCTTCACGGACATCGAGGAAACTTCGGCGGAATCGGCTTAGCTGCGCCAGCATAGTGTTTTGAGACCAGACAGCACGCCAGTGTAGCATGGAGCCTATGCGCAAACCCGCCGTGATAACGGCGCTGACCGAGTACCTGGCACCTGGTGGCGCCGAGCAGGACGAGGGCTTTCGCGAGGAAGTATTCAACCAGAGCCACCATGGCTTGCGCATCATCGCGGGCTTGACGTCCGGCGGCGCGCTGGTGCTGATGGCCGGCTGGTGGTTGCTCTATCCGCATGGCAAGTCCACCCCGGCCCGACTGCTGGCGGATCTGCTGATTATCGGCCTTGGCGGGGTTGGCTACGGCCTGTCGAAGTGGCCGGCCATCTACGAGCGGACGCGTTTGGCGGCGCTGGTCCTGCTTCAGGTAACGGCGGCCTGCCTGATCGGTGCATCGCTGTATCTGAGTTCCGTGGAACCCGCCGCCGAGGACTTCGTGGCCTCGCAGATGACGTTGACCGTGCTGGTGGCGGTGGTGGCCCTTCCCCTGCGCCCGCTGCATACACTGTTGCACTGCGGCGGCATCCTGGGCGTCTATAGCGGCATCGTTTGGATGGCGGCCCATTCCTTTCTCCCGGAAGCCAAGCCCCGGCCGGAGTATTACCTGTTCATGATGGTGATGGCCGCGCTGGCCTGCGTGCTTTCAGCGACCATGTACGCGGAACGGCGCAATCTCTATTTTGGCCAGATGAAGACGCTGGCCGCGGTGGGCGATCTACGCCGCACTCAGCAGCAGTTGGTGCGATCAGAAAGTGCCGCGTCGATGGCGCGGCTGGCGGCGGCGATCAGCCATGAACTCAATACGCCGGTGGGCGCATTGAAGAGCAGTGTCGACACATTGCTGCTGTTGGCCTCACGCCAAGCCACCGCGCCCCCGGAGCAAATGCCTCGGTTGGTGAAGCTACAGTCGGACCTGCGCCGGTCAATCCAGGAATCCGCCACCCGCCTGCAGGAGATCGCGGCCCGCGTGGCTCGCTTCACGAATCTCGACCAAGCGGAGTTGCAGCAGATCGGATTGGCGGAGACGTTGACAGATGTCGTAGACCTGCTGCGTTCCAAGGTACCGGCGGGCGTGGAGATGGTCCGGGAGTTTGCGGACGTGCCGCGCCTGGTCGGCAATCCGCAACAGATCAGCGCCGTCTTTTATGACCTGGTCCACAACTCACTGCGTGCCGTGGGCGAGACGGGTCGGGTGACGCTGCGGCTGCGGCTGAGGTCGGGAATGACCGAGGTGGAGATTGAAGATACCGGCCGGGGCATCGCGCGAGAGAAGCTGGCCAATATTTTTGAACCAGGCTTTCAAGAGAACTCAGGGCGCATGTCCACCGGCAACTGGAGCATGTTCACCGCCCGCCAGGTGATCCGGGAGCACGGTGGCGAAATCATGATCGAAAGCGAGGCCGGGGCCGGAACGCGGGTAATTGTGCAGCTGCCGCTGGGCCCGGGCGCCAGTGCCACGGCACCAGGATGAGACCTAAAGCCCCAACACTTCCTTTAACTCCTTCACCCGGTCCCGCGCCACGGTGAGCTCAGTCCGCTTGGCATCCTTCAGCCGCACGAGCATACGGCCTGCGAAGTAAGTGTGGAGCTCGTGAATGTAGGCCAGGTTCAAGATGGTGGAGCGGTGGATACGGATGAAGCGTTTCGGGTCCAGCTTGGCTTCCATCTCGGCGATCGTTGCGTCGATCATGTAGTTCTTGGTTTCGGTGGCCGCGTAGGTCAGCTTGTCCTCGGCGAAGAAGTGGGTGACGCGGGAAAGGTCGACCAGTTCCACCCGGTCGCCGATCTTGGAGGCCACCCGCTCCGGGTAGGCGGGTTTCTGTCCCGCCAGCAGTTGCCGCAAGACCAGTGAAAGATCGGGGGCAGGGGTGGCCGCCGGGCGGGCGCGAAGCTTGCGGAGGGCCCGGTCCAATTGCGCTTGCTCAATGGGCTTCAGCAGGTAGTCCACTGAGTTCACCTCAAAGGCCTGCAGCGCGTACTGATTGTAGGCGGTGGTGAAAACCACCAGCGGCTGGGGGTCCAGGCGGGCCAGCATCTCAAAGCCATTCAGGCCCGGCATTTGTATATCGAGAAAGAGGACCTCAACCTGCAAGTCGGGCAGCTGGTCCAATGCCTCCACTGGATCACTGGAGCGGCCCACCACCTCCACTTGGCCGGACTCCTCCAGCATCCGTTCCAGACGCCGCAGGGCCAGTGGCTCGTCATCTACGAGGTAGGCGCGCATGGGAGCTCCATTGTCACCGTCATTCCTTGTCCACGGGCAAACTTCAGGGCGGCCCTGGGCCCGCACTGGGCCCTCAGACGGCTCTCCAGCAGGTCCAGGCCATGTCCCTGGGGCCGCGCGTCGGGGCTGAAGCCAGCTCCATCATCCCAGACCGTGATGAGCAGTCCCGCTGGGGCCGCCAGCTTGGCCTTGACCCGAATTTGGCCGCCCTCGCGGCGGGGCGAGACGGCGTACTTGACGCTGTTCTCCACTAGCGTCTGGACCGACATGGGCGGCACCATTTGACCAGCGGCTGCGGGGTCTACGTCCAGGCCGTAACGGAGCCGGTCTCCGAAGCGGGTCTGCTCGATTTCCAGATAGTCCTCGACGGTCTTCATCTCTTGCTCAACGGTGACCAGGCCTTGACCACCTTGGTCGAGGGCAAAGCGGAGGAAGCGAGATATGCGCTCCACTTGCTGCTCGGCGCGGTCGGGGTCTTCCCGCACCAGCGCGGCCACGGAGTTCAGCGCGTTAAACAGAAAGTGCGGATGGATGCGCGATTCCAGCGATGCCAGGCGGGCGTCAGTAGCCAGCTTTTCAGCGCGTTCCTTTTCGAGTTCGCGGGTGCGCAACTCCAGCGTCGTCTCTTCCAGGCGGGTACGGAGTGAGGCGAAGACAAAGCTGCCGATGCCAAAGGCTTCGGTCAATAGAATGGCGATCTTGGTGCTCTGCTGAAAGGTGGCGGCCAGATGCCGGGACTCGATGACGCCGATCAGAAACAGCAATCCGGTGGCCAGGACCGAGCCGCCTACGGCCAACGCTGCCATGGTTACGATGATGGAGATCCAGCGCCAACCTTTCGGTAAGCCAAACAGCCGGGGCGCGAGCATCGGCATCACGCCCGCCGAAATGAGGCCGATCACGTTGGCATAGGCGAAGCTATAGGCAAAGCTAATCCCGGCCATCTTCCATCGGCCCCAACCGCCAAACCAGAGGTACAGCAGGGGCGGGATACTGGCCAGGATCAGGTTTAGACCAAACAACTGCAGCCAGCGCTTCATCTACTTTCCACTATGACAGCCCAGGCAACCGGCCTTCTGCGGAGCCAGCTTACCGGTTTCCAGCCACTCCTTGGCGTTGC
>JBIKMK010000502.1:0-3922 GCA_044359315.1 Bryobacteraceae bacterium
CCCGGCGATGGCCTGACCAGCCTCCGCCGGGCATTTTTTCGTTTACCCGGGCCCGTCCGGTGAGCGATAGAATCAGGGCGTGACCCGTCGCCAACTCCTCGTTGCCCCCATGGCCTTGCCGTTGGCGGCCTCTGCCGCCCCAGCCGCTGGTGCCAAGCCCATCCGACTGGGTGGCCCCATCTACCTGAAGTCCGACGATCCGGCCGAACTGGCGCGCGAACACAAGCGCCTAGGATACGCCGCGGCCTACTGCCCCAAGGCTGATGTCAAGGACGGCGCGCACGTCAAGGCCATCGAGACAGCGTTTGCCAAAGAAGGTGTCGTGATCGCCGAGGTAGGCGCGTGGGTGAATATGCTGGACCCGGATCTTGCCAAGCGCGCCAAGAACTTCACCTACGTTCAGGAGCGGCTGGCCCTGGCCGAAGCCGTCGGTGCCCGCTGCTGCGTGGATATCGCGGGCTCATTTCATCCGACGGTCTGGTATGGCCCGCACCCCAAGAATTTCTCCACCGAGTTTTTTGACCTGACAGTGGAGAACTGCCGCAAGGTGATCGATGCGGTGAAGCCGACGCGCACCGTCTTCTCGCTCGAGATCATGGGCTGGAGCCTGCCGCACGATGCGGACAGCTATCTGAAGCTGATGAAGGCGATCGACCGCAAGGCTTTCGGTGTGCACCTGGATGTCTTCAATGCCATCAACACGCCGGAGAAGATGTACCGCAATGCGGAGTTCACGCGGGAGACCATTCGCAAACTGGGCCGCTGGATCGCTTCCTGTCATGCCAAGGATGTGGCCTGGACACCGGAGCTGCAGGTCCACTTTGTCGAAGTGATCCCCGGACGTGGTGAGATTGATTATCGGCCCATCTTGAGCGAACTGGCCCAGTTGCCACAGCAGCCTCCGCTGATGATGGAGCACTTGAAGTCCGCCGAAGAATATGAGGAAGCGGCTCGCCACATCCGGAAGATGGGCGCGGCCGCGGGAGTGACTTTCGCATGAACCGACGCCAATTTACGACCTCCACCGCCGCGGCCTTAGCCGCCGCCAACATGGCCACCGCCGCCCGTTTGCCCATCAAGAAAGCCGTTCTGCTGGGCATGATCGACGAGGGCGCAACGATTGCCGACAAGTTCGCCGTCGCGCGCGACGCGGGCTTTGACGCCATGGAAGTGGGCAATGTCCCCACGATGAAGGAAGCCGAGGAGATTGCGCGCGCGTCGCAGTCGGCCAAGCTGCCCATCCACGGCATCATGAACATGGAGCACTGGAAGAGCCCGCTCTCCTCGCCCGAAGCCGGTGTGCCGGAACGGACGGTGGAGAGCATGAAGTCCAGCTTTGAACAGGCCAAACTGTTCGGAGCCTCCACGGTGCTGCTGGTGCCCGCGGTCGTGAACGGGCAGGTGCGCTATGAAGAGGCCTGGAAGCGCAGCCAGGCGCACATCCGCTCACTGATCCCGTTTGCCGAGAATGCCAAGGTGATCATTGCCGTCGAGAATGTCTGGAACAAGTTCCTGCTTTCGCCGATGGAAATGGCGCGCTATGTGGACGAGTTCAAGTCGCCCTGGGTGCGGTCCTATCTTGATGTCGGCAACATGCTGCTGTTTGGCTTCCCGCAGGATTGGGTGCGGACACTGGGCAAGAACCGCATCGCCAAGCTGCACTTCAAAGACTTCAAGTTTGCGAAGCGCCAAGCCGAGTTCGTCAACCTCCGCGACGGGGAGCTGGATTGGAAGGCCGTGCATCAGGCACTGACCGAGATTGGCTGGTCCGGCTACGCAACCGTGGAGCTGAACAAGGGCAACGCCGCCTACCTGAAGGATGTCGCCCAACGTGTCGATCTAATCTTGAACGGCGCTTAGGCGCCCTCCGGCCGGGGCCGGTGCGGTTTCGAGCGACAATCGGACTACCGAGGCAATCCTTTACATGCGTAAGTTCCTGGTTGGCATATTGTGCGGGCTGTTGCTGGCCGGCGTCGTGGGAGTGGTGTTGATTTTCGCCGTCATCCGCTTTGGCGCGAGCGAAAGTGCACCGGCGATCGCCAGTAATTCTACGCT
This sequence comes from Bryobacteraceae bacterium, assembly GCA_044359315.1. Lineage (GTDB taxonomy): Bacteria > Acidobacteriota > Terriglobia > Bryobacterales > Bryobacteraceae > JAPKYZ01. Next base: position 2,056 of record JBIKMK010000502.1, read on the forward strand.
CTGGCTGAAGCTGGAAGGCGGCATTGCGGAGGCTCCGCCGGATGAGATGCCGCTGCCGTTTCTTGAAGCGCAGAGCGCCATCACGGTTCAGGAGCTTTGGAGCGCTTTGCGGGCGGCGGCCGCCGACAGCCGGATCAAGGCCGTCGTGCTGACTCCGCGCGGCGTCAGCGCGGGCTGGGCCAAGCTGGATGAAGTCCGGTCCGCCATTGTCGAGTTCAAAAAGAGCGGCAAGCCTGTCCTCTGCTGGCTGCGCACGCCCGGTGCCCGTGAATACTATCTGGCGACCGCCGCCGACAAGATTTACCTGGCCGAACAGGACATGGTGAACGTGAAGGGCCTGGGTGCCGAGATTACCTACTACAAGGGAACGCTCGACAAGCTGGGTGTCCAGATGGAGTTTGAAACGGCGGGCAAGTTTAAGGACGCGGGCGACTCCTATCGCCGGACCGCGATGAGCCCGGAAACGCGTGAAGTGCTGGGGTCAATGCTGGATGGCATCTACGGCACCATCATCTCCGCCATTGCCCAAGGCCGCAAAAAGAGCCCGGCGGACATCCGCACCATGATGGATGAGGGGCCGTTTCTGGGCCAGAAAGCGTTAGCCCTGGGCCTGGTGGATGGCCTGCTTTACGAGGATCAGTTCCGCGACGAACTGCGCAAGAAGCTGGGCGGCGGCGAAGTGACCACTATCGGGGCACGAGAGTATGCGCGGGAAGCGGGCCGCGGCAAGGGGCCCCGGCTGGGGCTGGTGGTGGCGGCGGGCTCAATCCTGCGCGGCCACGCTGGCGGCTTCGGCGAATCCGAGGCCATCATGTCGGAGGACTTCGTGAAGACCTTGCGCGCCGCCCGCGATGATGAGTCGCTGCGTGGCGTCATCGTCCGCATCGATTCACCGGGCGGTGATGCCATTGCCTCTGACGACATTCTGCGGGAGATGAAGCTGCTGAGTGCCAAGAAACCGGTCGTGATTTCGATGTCTGACGTCGCGGCCTCCGGCGGCTACTACATCGCCGCCACGGGGGACCCGATCGTGGCGTATCCCAATACCATCACCGGTTCGATTGGGGTCATCTACGGCAAGCCCAACCTGAAGGGGTTGTATGACAAGATCGGGGTCACCAAGGATTCGCTTGCCCGCGGCCGCAACGCGCTGATCGATTCCGACTATGGTCCAATGTCCGAACCCACGCGGGCGAAGCTTCGGGAAGGCATCATGTCCACCTACCAGGGCTTCCTCAAACGCGTCGCGGATGCCCGCAAGATGAAGGTGGAGGAAGTGGATGCCTTGGGTCAAGGACGGGCTTGGCTCGGCTCGCAGGGCAAGGACCGCAAGCTGGTGGATGAACTGGGCGGCCTCGACAAAGCCATCTCTCTGCTGAAGGTCAAAGCAAAGTTGGGACCGGATGAATCCGTTCGGCTGGTGCCCTATCCGCCGCGACGCAGCTTGGTGGCGCGGTTCCTCACCAAGTCCACGGAAAGCGTGGCTGATCGGGAAGTGCGGGCTTGGCTGAAAGGCCACGGTCTAGCCGGGTTTGAGCCAGGGCTGCTGCGGGGCGGCATGATGCAGGTGATGCCCTACACGGTTGACTTCAAGTAGCCCCGTCGCTTGGTGCTGGGCGGATGCCCCTCCTGCGGGCCGGAACTCGGCCCGGGGTGTGATTCTCGCGATCGGTGCGATCAGGCAAATGCCGCGCTGGACTGGACGCCGGTCTGTTGAAGCGCGAAGTGCATCTTTTCGAGTGCCGCTTTGTGGATCTGTGAGACGCGGCTTTCGTTGATCCCCAGGACGTGGCCGATCTCTTTCATCGTCATCTCGTTGGTGTAGTAGAGGTTCACCACCGTCTGGTAGCGCTCCGGCAGACACTTC
>JBIKMK010000504.1:0-3918 GCA_044359315.1 Bryobacteraceae bacterium
TCCATGGGCGGCGTGCCATAGCCACTGGCCACGGCAAACACCACTTCACCTTGATAGACCACGGAATCGACGTGGAACACTTCGCCCGGCGCGTACCGCTCCAGCAGGAAGTAGCTGGCCTGGTCGCCCATGCCGTGGATTAGAGGCCACAACTGCTCGGCGGATTCGATCTTCTTGATCCCAATCGCCCCGGCCATCATGCGCGGCTTCAGCACCCACGGCGGCGGAATCCGCTTCGTGAAGGCATCCACCTCGGCAAAGTTCAGCACGCCCACGAAATCCGGCACATCCAGCCCCGCCGCGGCGGCTTGCACCCGCATGGCCAGCTTGTCACGGAAGAAGCGCGTCTGGGATTCGGTCAACCCCGGCAACCGGAAATGCTCGCGCAGAAAGGCGGCCAGCTCCAAATCAAAATCATCCAGCGCGACGATCCGGTCAATCTTGTTTTCGCGCATCAGGTGCGCCACCGCGTGCAGCGTATGCTGACGATTCCATTCGCCACCTTCACCCGGCATGTAGAAGATGTCGTCGATCGCCTCGCGGGGCCAGTCCACCTTGCCCTGCAAACTGAGCGACGTCAGCAGCAGGACCCGCGCCCCCTGGCGTTTGGCTTCGCGCAGGAAGTCAAACCCCTTCTCGTAACTGGCAATGCAGAGCAGAGTCATCGATTCCACAATGGTACTGGAACTTGAGGGTTCCAGGTCGTGCGATTGCGCCTAATGCGGTGGAGGGGCTGACAGGGCACCAAGGAAAACCCGGACAGCGAACAAGCTGCAGCGGGACCACCAAGGTTAACCCAGCCAACGGCGGAGCTGGTACGTTCCATCAACCAGATCGGGGAATCATCACCCGGCCCGTGAGGACCAGCTCCGCCACTCTTCCCCGGCATCACCGGCTACCCGTCAACTGAGGCGCGCACCTTGCGCGGCATATTGGGCGATCACCGCCGCCAGCCGCCGCCGAGTGCCCGCCTGATCGGTCGCCGCCAGGGGCCGCTGCTCGCCCTCATCCTGCTCCAGATCAAACATCCGTCCGTCGCTGTAGAGCTTGTACCGGCGGTCGCGCGCAAAAATCCGCGGCGGGATGTCATCCTGCCCGGGGCCGGGACGCGGGTCGTACCAGCAGTAGAGCCAATCCCGCCCTTTCGCCTGGCGCCCCTGGATAGCCGGGAGAAAGCTCTGCCCATCCTGCTTGCCCATCGAACTAAGCGGCGTCGCCGTCAACCCGCCGAGGGTCGGCAGGAAATCGGTGGAATCAATCAGATCATGCGACACCTTCCCGCGCGCCGCACCGCCACCCCAAGCAATCAGCGGCACACGCATCCCGGCGTTGGTAGTGTCTCTCTTTCCGCCCCGGATCACACGCTCTCCCTGGGCATCCCGGAACCGTGAATCAATGGTCCAGTGCGTGCCGTTGTCGCCATAAAACAGCACCAGCGTGTCGTCACGCAGCTTCAATTTGTCCAGATGATCCAGCACACGGCCCACCGTGTAGTCGGCATACTCCACCATGTCACGGAAGAAGCGCGGGTGTGCCTCCAGGCGGTTGCCGTTCTTCCATTCCTTCGAATGCGGCGTGGGGTTGAACGGGTCGTGCGTCAGGGCCATCGGGTAATACGCAAAGAAGGGCTTTTGCTGGTGGCGCGTGATGAAGTCGCAAAGATAGTCGCAGTAGACATCTTCGCCGTAACGATCCTCGATCCCCTTCAGCAGCTTGCCGTTGGCCATGATGGTGGGCTTGGCGTAGCGCGATCCTTTGTCTTCGGTATGACGGGCGTGCCACAAGCACCATTCATCAAACCCGGACTGCTCCGGCGCTTGGCCCGTGCCCCGCAGTTCGGGCTTGTAGTCGGGCGGGTTGTAGCTCCAGAACTGCCACTTGCCCGCAATCGCGGTGCTGTACCCGGCATCGCGGAACAGGTGGCCAAAGGTGCGTTCTCGCGGGTCCATCACACCAAAGGCCTTCCAGTTGCGGAAGTTGTACTGGCCCGTCATCAACTGCATCCGCGTCGGTGTGCAGAGCGGCTGCGCGTAGGCTTGCGTAAAGCGCACGCCAGCCCCGGCCATCGCGTCCAGCCGGGGCGTCTGGTAGGACATCCCCCCATTGGCGCCCAAACACTCATAGCCCAGATCGTCAGCCAGAATCAGCACGATGTTCTTGCGGCGCCCGGCCGCCGCCACCAGCGGTGCTGCGGCGGGCATTGAGAGTGCCGGTGCCAAACGGAGAAAGTCCCGACGGTTCATAGCCGCATTCTATTCTGATCAGCCGGCCAGCAGGCGGCGCACTTGTTCCAAATCCGCCGGCGTGTCGACGGCCACACTGTGCCGCCCACATTCGGTCTCGACGACGTAGATGCGAATGCCATTCTCCAGCGCCCGCAACTGCTCCAGACTTTCGGTTTCTTCCAGCGGCGTCGGCGTCAGCTGCGACAATCGCCCCAGACACTCCCGCGAATAGGCATACAGCCCAATGTGCTCAAACACGCGCGAGCGAGGGGTCTGGTTGCGCCGGTACGGTACCAGGGAGCGTGAAAAATAGAGCGCCCAGCCTTCCAGGTCGGTCACCACTTTCACCACGCCCGGATCGGCCCACACGGCCTCATCCCGAGTCTCGCGCTTCAAGGTCACCAGACCCGCCCCCACGCCCTGCCCGAAGGGCGCGACGATCTCTTCAATCATCTGCGGGTCCAGCATCGGCTCATCGCCTTGCACGTTGACGATCACATCGGCCTCGCCCGAACGCGCCACTTCAGCCACCCGGTCAGTCCCGGACCGGTGGCTCGCGCTGGTCATCATCGCTTCGCCGCCGAAGCCAAGCACAGCGTCAAAGATGCGCTGGTCGTCGGTGGCCACCACGACGCGATCGAGACACCGCGCACCACGCGCGCGCTCATACACATGCTGGATCATCGGCCGGCCATGGATGTCGGCCAGCGGCTTACCTTCCAGGCGCGACGATTGATAGCGCGCCGGAATGACGCCCAATACTTGCATGCTTCTAGTGTCGCGCCGCCGCGCGGGCCGCGCTACGTCAGTCGCGCGACAGCCGCGCTACGCCTTCCAGCCATAGGTCTTGTACTCCCACTCGATCTGATCGCCCTTCACGGTCAACAGGCCAAAACCTTCCGGATGCCCGTCGCGCAGGCCCTTCCACCAGTTGCCGCTGACCGCTCCGGAAGTGATGAACTGGCAACCCTTGTAGGTGATGTTCTCCCGGATGTGGGAATGCCCCTGGAGCACCGCCTTCAGGTTGTGCTTGGCGAACAGGCCCAATACTTCGACGGAGTTAAAAACTTCCCAGGATCCCGGCGCCTCATGATTGCCGATCAGCGAGGCCGCCGCAGTAGCCAGACCAATGTGCGTCATCACCACGATCGGTGTGCGCGGGGCCACCTTGGCCAGGTCGTTCTTGATCCAGTCCACCTGCGCCGCGTCGATCTCGCCGAAGAACTTGCGGCCGACGGCGCCAATTGAATCGAGCAGAATGAAGTGCCAGCCCTTGTGGTCAATGCTCCGGTAGCGGGGCCCGATGCGGTCCTCAAACATCTTCTTGCCGTACATCGGATCTCTGGGCGACACCGCACTGGTGGGGTGCAGGCCGTAGACATCATGGTTGCCGGGCACTTCATAGACCGGTGCCTGCAATCCCTTCTTGGCCGCGACATACATGTCCAGTAGTTGCTTGGTCCGCGCGGGCGTAGAGGCGTCGATGTCCATCACCAGGTCGCCGCCGCCCAAGATCAGATCCGGCTTCTCGGCGTTGATCGCGGCAAATGCCTGCTCCGTGCCCGCCTGCGCGCGCAGCTCCGGCTGAATGTGAGTGTCAGTGAAGTGGACAAAACGAAAACTGGAGACTTGGGAGGCTTGGGCCGCCAGGGCCGCTGCGGGAAGAGAGACAAAGGTTCGCCGGTTCATCCTC
>JBIKMK010000505.1:0-3917 GCA_044359315.1 Bryobacteraceae bacterium
CAAGATCCGCGCCATCCCCGGCGTGGCCCAGGTCTTCATCCCGCAGGACATCGATTCGCCGCTGCTGACGCTATCGGTGGACCGCGCCCGGGCGGGGTTGCTGGGGCTCACCCAGCGTGAAGTAGCCTCCAACGTCATCACCGGCCTGAATTCCAACCAGCAGATCACGCCCGGCTATTGGATCGATCGCAAGACCGGCTACGACTACCTGCTGACCGTGCAGTTCCCAGAAAACACGGTCAACAGCCTGGGCGCTCTGGAGAACCTTCCCCTGCATGGCAGCAACCGCATGGAACCCACGCGGCTGGGTGCGGTGGCCACCATCGGCCGCGATGTGATGCCCACCGAGATCACGCGCTATCAACTGCGCCGCGTCGTCGATGTGCACGTGGCTCTCGATGGCGAGGACCAGGGCCGCGTCGCCAGTGAGATCGAGCAGATCACCGGCCCGCTGAAGCTGCCGCGGGGCGTGCAGATCTCCCTGCGGGGCATGGTGCAGTCGATGCGGGCCTCCTTTGAAAGCTTTGGCTACGGGTTGATTCTGTCGCTGGTCTTGCTCTACTTGATCCTGGTCGCCCAGTTCCGTAGCTTCGTGGACCCACTGCTGATCCTGCTGGCCGTGCCACCGGGGTTGGCGGGCGTGGTGGTCACGCTGGCCCTCTCCGGCACGTCGCTCAACATCATGTCGCTGATGGGAGTGATCATGATGACGGGCATTGTGGTGTCCAACAGCATCCTGATTGTCGAGTTCGCGCACCGGCTGCGCGAAGAGTCGTCCTTGGACGCCTTGACCGCCGTCGCCATGGCCGCCCGCATCCGGCTGCGGCCTGTGCTGATGACATCGCTGGCCACCATCTTTGGCCTGCTGCCCATGGCGCTGAAGCTGGGCGAAGGCAGCGAAAGCTATGCGCCGTTGGCACGGGCCATTCTAGGCGGCCTGCTGGTCTCGCTCCTGTTCACCCTCTTTCTGGTTCCGTCCGGCTTTGTGCTGGTTCATGGGAGAAAGACAGCATGAGCTGGCTGGCCATACTACTACTGGCCCAACAGCCTTCGGCACCGCAACCCTTGACGCTGGATGAAGCGATCACCAAGGCGTTGGCCAACAACCCGCGCGTCGATGCGGCAGGCTTATCTGCACTGGCTACCGGCGAAACAGTGCGGCAGGTCCGGTCGGCCTATTCACCCACCGTATCCGCGCTGGGCTCAGCTGCGGCGGCTCCCGACGATGTACGCCTTGGCGCGGGCGGACTGAACAATCCGATCGTGTTCAGCCGGGTTGGGTTGGGCCTGGCCGTGAATCAACTGATCACCGACTTTGGCCGCACCGGCCAGTTGGCTCAGGCTGCTTCGGCCCGCACGCTGGCGGAACAGGACGTCACCCGCAGCACGCGCGGGGCCGTCGTCCTGCAGGTGCAGCAAGCGTATCTGGCGGGCTTGCGGGCCCAGGCCACCATGCGCGTGGCGCAGGAGACAGTGGCCACGCGGCAAACCACACTTGACCAGATCTCGACGCTGGCGTCCAACCAGTTGAAGTCCGAACTCGACGTGCGCATCGCCCAGGTGGGCGTGTCAGAAGCCAAGCTGCTCCTGTCGGCCGCCACCAATGACCGCCAGGCGGCGGATGCGGATCTGTCGGCGGCGATGGGCTTGGCCGTGCCCCAGCACTTTGTCCTCTCGACACCGGCGGCCAGCACGCCCACCCTGCTGGCGCTGGAGGAACTGATGAAGGTGGCGGCCCAGGACAACCCCGAGGTGGCCCAACGGCGGCATCTGCTGGAAGCGGCGCTGCGGATGGCTGAAGCGGAGCGCAAGGCGCGCCTGCCGTCGATCTCCGCCGTCGCGGCCGCGGGCGTTGTGCCCGCCCATGCCGAACGTTTCAGCCGCGATACGTATGCGGCGGCCGGGGTCAACATCACGCTGCCGATGCTGAATGGCAAGCTGATCGAATCCCGCCGGACGGAAGCCGGGCTGCGGGCCCTAGCGGCCAAGCGCACGCTGGAAGAAGCGGAATCCCGGGTGGCCCGCAACATCGCCGTGACCTTGCTGGCAATTGACAACGCCGCGGAGCGGCTCGCCCTGGCCCAGGAGTTACTGGCCCGCGCCCGGCAAGCGTTGGAACTGGCCCAGTTACGGTATGACCTGGGCTTGGCCTCGTTTGTCGAGTTCAGCCAGGTGCAGCTCACGGTAGTGAACGCCGAGATCCAGGTGGAGACCACCCGCTACGACGCGCAGTTGCAGCGCGCCGTACTGGCCTTCCACTTGGGCACCACTCCCTGATAGAATCGGCGCCGTGCCAAGCATCTTTGATCGCCGCCGCGCCTTGCGTGCTCTTGCCGGATTCTTCGCCGCGTCGCCTTTAGTGCGAGCCCAGGACTCAACGCGGCGCCCACGCCTGCCTGCCAATTACTACGACGACCCGATCTATGAGTGCGTCCGCGTGATGGACTTTGCCGAGAAGGCCAAGGCCAAGCTGGACCCGATCGCCTGGGACTACCTGGAGCAGGGCTCCGAAGATGAATCCTCCCTGCGCGACAACCGCGCGGGCTTTCAGAAGCTGATCCTACGGCCCAAGGCCCTGGTGGACGTGCACCGCGTCGACACCTCGCTGGAACTATTCGGCCAAAAGCTGGACTTCCCCATTCTGTTCGACCCGGCGGGTGGCAAGAACTGCTTCTTCCCCGATGGCGAAATGGTGGTGGCGCGTGGGGCCAAGGCGTCGAAGACTCTGCACATCACCAATGGCGGCGTCCACAAGATGCCCGTCGCACAGCGGCCCCAATGGTGGCAGCTAAACACCGGCGGCGCCATCGAGAGCACGCAGATGATCAAGGACTTCATCAAGCCGCTCGAAGACGAGGGCTGCGGCGCGATCTGCCTCACCATCGACATCATGTACGTTTCCCACCGCGACCGGAACATCCGCAACCGGTTTGAGCGCAACTGGTGCGAGATAGGCATCCCCCCGCGCGATGCGCAAGGCAAGCTGCCGCGGGCGTTGAATCCGGAAACCGTCGCCCTCTATCCTTCGCGCCGCACGCCATCGCCCACCTGGGAGAATCTGGCCGAGCTCTGCTCGCTCACCAAGCTGCCCGTCGTCGTGAAAGGCATTCTCACCGCTGAGGATACTGAGTTGTGCGTCAAGGCCGGGGCCAAGGGCATCATCGTCTCCAATCATGGCGCACGGCAATTGGATGAAGTGGGCGGCACTATCGAAGCATTGCCGGAGTGCGTGGCGGCTTCACGGGGCCGCATCCCGGTGCTGCTGGATGGCGGCCTGCGGCGGGGCACCGATGTTCTGAAGGCGCTGGCGCTGGGAGCGACGGCCGTCTGCGTCGCCCGGCCCTATCTGTATGGCCTGGCCGCGTTCGGCCAGCGCGGTGTGGAGCGCGTCATTGAGTTGATGCGCACGGAATTGGCGCTCGACATGGGGCTCGCGGGAGTCCCGAATTTGGCCGCTGTTGACAAGAGTTTAGTCCGTATCCGAGGAGGATCTTTCTAATGAATCGCCGTCACTTCATGGGAGCCCTGGCCGCCGCGGGAACCGCTGCCGCCGCAACTACCGCGAAGCCTTATCGCATCGAGAAGCTGTTCAAGACACCGGAAGGGCACCCCAATGCCATGGAGGCGACGCCCGAGGGCCTGTGGATCGCCGAGCAGCAATCGGACAACGCCTACCTGCTCGATTGGAAGACCGGCAAGCCGAAGCGCAAGCTGGTCACCGAATCGCATAACACCTCCGGGATCGCCTATGGCGGTGGCTTCCTGTGGATGGGGGCCAACGGCAAGAGCCTGTTCCGCCCGTTGAAGCCGACCGACAAAGACGGCGGCGAAGTGATCAAGTGCGACCCCAAAACCGGCAAGACGGTGGAACGCTTCCCGATCCCCGACGGCGGCGGCGTACACGGCTTGGTCTACCA
>JBIKMK010000507.1:0-3911 GCA_044359315.1 Bryobacteraceae bacterium
ACCGGGTGGCCGATACGGCGGCATTTGTGAGCTTCCCGCAAGCGGAATGGCCCGACACGCCGCCCCTCGTCACCGTCGAGATCATCTCCCGTACTGATTCGTGGCGCGAGGCCATCGCCAAGTGCCGCGAGTATCGGGATTGGGGCGTGGAGAACGTCTGGTTGGTGGAGCCCGCCAACCGATCCCTCTACGTCTACGGAGCCACCGGGCTGCATGAGGTGGAGGCCTTCGAGCTGCCTGCTTACAACCTCCGCATCACGCTCGATGAACTGCTGGCGGGCATTCCTCCGCAGGCGGCTTAGCTACTCCACAATCGCCTGAGTGGCGACGTTCTGGAACTCGGGGCGGATGTTCAGGTGGGCGTAGGGCATCAGCTGGATCATCATGATGCCGATCATCTGCTCCTTGGGGTCGATCCAGAAGTAGGTGCCATAGGCGCCGCCCCAGCCGTAGCTGCCTTCTGAGCCCAGCACCGCCGCTTGGCCATTGCTCGCGCGCACGCGCAGGCCCAGGCCGAAATGGTAACCGCTGAGCGTATCCTGCCACATGGGCAGATCGCCGATGTGGTTGGTGCGCATCATCTCGATGGTCTTGGGGCTGACCAGGCGCTTGCCGTCGAGTTGTCCGCCGTTCAGCATCATCTGGCAGAAGCGGAGGTAGTCTTCGGCGGTGCCGGCCAGGCCACCACCACCGGCATAGAACTTCGCCGTGCGACTCGCCGGGCCCAGGGCGGGGAGCTTGCGCAGTTGGCCTTCCGCCTTCTCGTAGGCTGTCGTGAGGCGCGGCAGGCGGTCTTCGGGCAGATAGAAGTGCGTGTCCGTCATGCCCAGCGGATCAAGGATGCGTTGGCGGAAGAACTGATCGAGAGTTTGGCCGGAGACCACTTCCACCAAGCGGCCCAGGACGTCGGTGGCGGGGCCGTATTCCCAATGCGTTCCGGGTTGGAAGTTTAGGGGCAGGGCCGCCAGCTTCACTGTGTAGCTGGCCAGAAGGTCTTCGGGCTTGCGTGCGGCATTCAACTTCTGCACGAGCGCCATGGTCGGTCCCGCCGTACCGCTGGCCAAGCCTGAGGTGTGGGTCAATAGATCGCGGATGGTGATCTCGCGCTCCGCGGGCACGGTGCGAAAGCCGCCGCCTGCGCGTTCGTTCGGTGCATTGGCGACGGCCACCTGAGGGTTCTTGAACTCCGGCAGGAACTTCGAAATCGGGTCCTTCAGCAGGAAGTGTCCTTCTTCGTGCAGCATCATCACGGCCAGGCTGGTGATGGGCTTGGTCATGGACGCTAGGCGGAATATGGCGTCTGTGCTCATGGGGCGCTTGGTGTCGAGATCCATCACGCCTTGGGCATTCGAGTGGGCGATCTGCCCTTTGCGCGCCACCAGCGTCACGGCACCGGCGATCTCGCCTTTGTCGATGTAGCGCTGCATCAGGCGATCGACACGCTTTAAGCGTTCCGCGGAAAGGCCTACCTTCTCCGGGCCGGTCTTGGGGAGTGTTGCGCCAGTGATGGGAAGCAGGCAGAGAACGGCAGCGAGGCAGAAACGGGGGCTCATGGCGCTCGACTATATCAGAGTCTGCTGCGCGGGCACTGGCTAAGCGGGCTCGCTGTCCGCACCGGCGTACACTTCCAGCACTGGCAGCTCGACGCCCACGGAGTTCAATGTCAGAACGGCGTTTGGCTGCTCGACGGTGATGACGTCCCAGTGGCCTTCGGCCACCTTGCGCCAATGTTCGATGTGGGGCCGGTCCTGTTCGATCAGCAGGAACTCAAGCAGTGTTTCCATGTCCCGATACTCGGCTGCCTTCAGGCCCCGGTCTCGATTGCGCGTGGAAGGTGAGAGCACTTCGATAATCAGCACGGGGTTGGAGATCGTGTCCCGGTCATCCTCAATGGGCCGGGGGCGGCCACAGACCACTGAGAGGTCGGGGTAGACGATCATGTTCTTGACCTTGGTGCTGATCCGCAGGTCAGACGAGTACACACGGCATGGTGTGCCGCGAAGTCTAAAACCAAGGGCGATGGTGACGTTGGCCGTGATCAAACTATGGCGCGGCGTGCCACCGGCCATGGCGAGGATTGCGCCATCGATGTACTCGTGGCGCTGTTCGGCCTCTCGCTCGTGGCGGAAGTATTGTTCCAGCGTGAAATGGACAATCGGTTGGCTGGCCATGCCTCCAGCGTACCAATCCCGGCCAACTAGGGCTTCTTCTCTTTCTCTTCCTCAGTAGGCTTGATCAACTCCACACCTTTGCTATCCGCGCCCTTGATGCCACAAGCGCCGATTACTTCATAGCCTTTCGCCTTCAGCATGGCGGCCGCACGGGCCGCTCGTCCGCCGGCGTTTCAAGCGGTGATGATGCGCTTGTCCTTGGGGAGTTCGCCCATGCGCTTGGGGAGTTCATCAATGGGGATGTTGATATAGCCCTTCAGCGTGCCGAAGTCGCGGATCTCTTGCGGCGTGCGGACATCGAGGAAGATCACGTTGGGCCCCAGTAGGTCCTTGATGTCTTCTGCCGAAATCTTCTTTACGTCATCCTGCGCAAAGGTGCCCAGCGCAAAGGCGAACAGATGAATCAGGCTCTTCATGAGAACGAGTATAAGGGACGCATGCATTCAGTGTTTGGCAGTGCTACGGCCATGCGGCCACAAAAGAAAATCGGGGCCGCTATGGTGAGCTGGCCCCGATCGGTGGCTTGGTTGGCAGGCCTGCAAAGAACCTGCCGGAACGATTGAGAAACTAGGACTTCTTGGCCGGAGCCTTCTTGGCTGGAGCCTTAGCCGGAGCCTTAGCCGGAGCCTTCTTGGCCGGGGCCTTAGCGGGGGCCTTCTTGGCCGGAGCCTTAGCCGGAGCCTTCTTGGCCGGAGCCTTAGCGGGGGCCTTCTTGGCCGGAGCCTTAGCCGGAGCCTTCTTGGCCGGAGCCTTAGCAGGGGCCTTCTTGGCCGGAGCCTTGGCCGGGGCTTTCTTGGTGGCGGCTTCGAGCGTCTCAGCCACGGCGGGCTGGCTCAAGCTGCGCAGGACGGCGTCAACGAACGGAAACGCCGCCATTGATGTTCCGATGGAACTCATCTGTTGCATTCAATTCTCCCTATCAATCAGCATGGCGCGAACCGCATTGACGCTGAGTGAAGAAACATCCTTCATTTCAGGTACGCGAAAACACACCTTTGGCAATCAGTATAACCGGAGATCAAACGTTTCGTGCACAAAATGTAGTAGAGGATTTTCGAAATCCTGCATCGTGCGATGAGCCGGTGGTGTTGAAGCGGCCCATCAACAGGCACGCCATCGCCGCAACCCGCCGCTACGGCTTTGGTGGCGCGGGTGCTTCACCCTTGCGGCGCAGTGTGGGCGGCTTGCGGCCCGTGACCTTTTGTTCCGCATCGGGCGAGGCGGCATCAGCCGCGCGCTTCTCGGATTTGGCGGCTTCGGTCTTCGGCAACGCCTTGCCTTCGGCCCCTTCAACGGCCTTGGTGAGAGAGTCCCGCTCGGCTTTGCGGCGCTGGTCGGCTTCCGCTACCGCGTTGCGCCGCGCCTCGACATCCTGCTTGGCCATGTCGAGCGAATCCTCGGTGGTCTCCAGCGCCTGCGTCAGTGCGAACTGATAGCGGCCAATGTCCTTGGGGGCCGCATCAGCAATGGCTTGCAGCTTCGCGAGCATGGCCTTCTCTTCCTTGATCACCGCGCTGATGCCTTCTTCAATGACGATCTTGCGTTTGGTGGCGTCATCGGCCACGATGTCCAGCGCCTCAATGATCTTGGTGTACTCTTCCAGGTACTCGTGGATCAGGCCCGCGCGGCCGGCCTTCTCTTTCTTCAGTGCCTGTTCGATCAGGTCCACGCGCTGTTGCGCAAAGTGAAGGTAGACGCGCAGGCGCATATTGGGCTCCTGCGCAACGCGGATCTGGTCGG
>JBIKMK010000506.1:0-3911 GCA_044359315.1 Bryobacteraceae bacterium
GCGGCAGAGGAAGGCGGGGATCTGTAGGATGTCGACGTGTTCGGCGGCCACGGCTGCTTGGCCTGGTTCGTGGATGTCGGTTAACACCGGAATGCCCAGTGCCCGCACCAGCGCCAGGATCCGCAAACCTTCGGTCAGTCCCGGACCCCGATAAGAGGCGGCACTGGAGCGGTTGGCTTTGTCGAAAGAAGCCTTGAAGATGTAGGGCCCGGCGACGTCTCGAATCGCTGCCGCCAGGTACAGTGCGTGCGCCTCACTTTCGATGACGCAGGGGCCCGCGATCAAGGCCAGTTGATCGCCGCCAAAGCGGACTCCGGGTGCGACGTCCACTGTCATTGCGGCTCGTCGCCGCCATCGCCGCCGTCGCCAAACAACGGCTGTTCCTGCCGGGCGAGGCGCTTCTGGCGGTTCTTATACGCCGCGCCAATGAATGCTTCAAACAGGGGATGTGGTTCCAAGGGCTTCGACTTGAATTCGGGGTGGAACTGGCAACCCAGATACCAGGGGTGGTTGGCGATCTCACAGATCTCAACGTAGGTGCCATCGGGCGTCGTGCCGGTGATGCGGAGGCCGTTGCTGGTGAGCACCTTTTCGTACTCGCGGTTGAACTCGAAGCGATGGCGGTGTCGCTCCGAGATGTTCTCCGCGTGATAGGCCGCCGCCGCGAAGCTTTTGGGCATCAGGTGGCAGGGGTATGCCCCCAGGCGCATGGTGCCTCCCAGTGCATCGACGCCCTTCAATTCGCGCAGCTTGTAGATCACCCGGTGCGGCGTGTCGGGGTGAAACTCGGTGGAGTCCGCCAGGTCCAGGCCGCAGACGTTGCGGGCAAATTCGATCACCATCGTCTGCATCCCCAGGCAGATGCCAAAGTAGGGCGTCTTGGATTCACGGGCGTAGCGGATGGCGTGCAGCATCCCTTCGATGCCGCGTTTGCCGAAGCCGCCGGGCACCAGGATGGCGTCGTAGCGTTCCAGTTCGTTCTGACAGTCGGGCCACTCCATGTTGGCGGCCTCAATCCAGGAGATTTTGCACTTCAGGTTGTGGGCCAGCGCTCCGTGAAGCAACGCTTCCTTGAGGCTCTTGTAGCTGTCCTCGTATTCGACATACTTGCCCACCAGGCCGATTTCGACGACGTCGGCCGGGTTCTTGATGCGCTCCACCATCGCGGCCCAGCGCGTCAGGTCCCGCTCGCCGGAGGGCAAGCGGAGCAGGCGCAGCACGATTTCGTCCACCTTCTGTTCCGCAAAAACCAGCGGGATCTCATAGACGCTGGCCACATCCTGAGCCGTGATCACGGAATCCTGGTCCACGTCGCAGAACAGCGCGATCTTGCTCTTCACTTCGTCGGCCAGGGGCTTTTCGCTGCGGCACAGCAGAATGTCGGGCTGGATACCGAGGGCGCGGAGTTCCTTCACCGAATGCTGCGTCGGTTTGGTTTTCAGTTCCTGGGCTGCCGCGATCCACGGCACCAGCGTCACGTGCACAAAGATGGCGTTCTCACGGCCCACTTCATGCCGCATCTGGCGGATGGCTTCGAGGAAGGGAAGTGATTCGATGTCGCCCACCGTACCGCCGATTTCAGCGATCACGACATCGACGCCCGGCGTCACTTTGCGTAACCCGGCCTTGATTTCGTCGGTGACATGTGGAATAACCTGTACTGTTTTCCCCAGATAGTCCCCGCGCCGCTCACGGGCGATGATCGATTCGTAGATGCGGCCGCTGGTGAGGTTATTGGCCTGCGACAGGTGGGCGTGGGTGAACCGCTCGTAGTGGCCCAGGTCCAGGTCGGTTTCAGCGCCGTCGTCGGTGACAAAGACTTCACCATGCTGGAAGGGACTCATGGTGCCGGGGTCGACGTTGAGGTAGGGGTCGAATTTCAACATCGCCACCTTCAACCCGCGGCTTTCGAGCAGGCAGCCGATGGACGCGCCGGCGATGCCCTTTCCCAGACTCGAAACCACACCACCAGTAACAAAGATGTATTTAGCCATTCAAGATTTCCAGGCCGGTTGGGCCAATAAGAGCTCTGCGGGAGACAGCGCCGCCCGGACCGCGCAGAAAGCCTGTCAATACGTACACTTCCAGTAGAGACAGTAAGGCGGAAGGGGGAACGGTAAGCGAACGCTGTGAGGGGGTACCGGGCTCGGGGCCCAGAACTTTATCCGGCACGTTCGAGTGTAGCATGGGCACAGGGCAATTTTCGACATGATCCGGCCAAATCCCTCCACTTCCGCTGCCCCGATTGAGACGCCTCAGCCCGCGCCGGGGACCCGGTAGCGCGGTGCCGGGGACCGATTGGGGCTGGCTGATCACGCCCACGGAGTTCACTTCCTGGTTGCTGGAGGATGGGCCGGAGGTGGCGGTGTTGAACAAGCCGCCGTTGGTGGTTTGTCACCCGTCCAAGCAAGGCCCGTGGTCCAGCCTGATTGGCGCGGCACGGGAGTTTTATGGCCTGCCCACGTTGCACATGCCCTTTCGCCTTGATCGCGAGACCAGTGGCGTCTGGCTGCTGGCCAAGACACGGGAAGAGGGCCAGCGCCTGCAGCGCGCGGTCCAGGCGCGGCAGGTGGAGAAGAGCTATCTGGCCATCGTGGAAGGAGAAATGACCGCGGCGGTGACGGTGGATCGGCCGATTGGCCGTACGGAAACGTCCGTGGTCCGGATCAAGCAGGAAGTCCGCGACGACGGGCAAAGCGCGGTGACGCACTTTACTCCGTTATCGACGGCCCGGCTATCGAGCAGCAGCCGGGGCTACTCGCTGGTGCGCGTGGTGACCGAGACCGGGCGGCTGCACCAGATCCGGGTGCATGCGGCGTTTCTGGGACATCCGTTGGTGGGCGACAAGATGTACGGCCCCGATGAGACGCTGTTTGTCGATTTTCTGGAGCATGGCTGGGCGGGCCGCTTGCCGGAAATGCTGGCCCTGCCACGGCAGGCGCTGCACTGCGACTCGGTCCGATTTCCGCAGTTGGGGTTGAGCTATTCGGCGGCGCTCACCCCGGACTTAGCGGAGTTCTGCCAGCGGTATGGCTTGAGCGCGTAGCGCACGACTAAATGTCGTAGTAGAGCGAGAACTCATGCGGGTGCGGACGCAGGCGGACGGCGTCGGCTTCGTGCTTGCGCTTGTAGCTGATGAAGGTCTCGATCAAGTCTTCGGTGAAGACGTCGCCCTTCAGCAGGAAGTTGTGATCTTCTTCGAGGCAGTCCAGCGCTTCTTCGAGCGAGGCGGGCATCGAGGGGACCGCTTTCATCTCTTCCGGCGACAAGTCATAGATGTCCTTGTCGAGCGATTCGCCCGGGTCCACTTTGTTCAAGACGCCATCCAGACCGGCCATCATCATCGCCGCAAAGGCCAAGTAAGGGTTGCAGGACGGGTCCGGCGGGCGGAATTCGACGCGCTTGGCCTTGGGGGAGGCCGAGTACATCGGAATGCGCACCGCGGCGGAGCGGTTGCGGCGCGAGTAGGCCAAGTTCACCGGCGCCTCATAGCCCGGCACCAGGCGCTTGTAGCTGTTGGTGGTGGGCGCAATGATGGCGGAAAGCGCCCGGGCGTGCTTCAACAGGCCACCGATGTAATAGAGCGCCATCTGCGAGAGGCCGGCGTATAGATCACCGGCAAACAGCGGATGGCCGGTCTTCCACAGCGATTGATGGCAGTGCATGCCGCTGCCGTTGTCGCCATAAAGCGGCTTCGGCATAAAGGTGACCGTCTTGCCGTACTGGTAGGCGACGTTGCGCACGACGTACTTGTACAGCATCATGTTGTCGGCGGACTTCACCAGCGTGTCGAATTTCTGGTCGATCTCGCACTGGCCGCCGGTGGCCACTTCATGGTGGTGGCATTCGACGTTCAACCCGCAGGCGATCATCACCTCCACCATCTCACTGCGGAGGTCCATGTAGTGATC
>JBIKMK010000508.1:0-3896 GCA_044359315.1 Bryobacteraceae bacterium
GGACCACCTGCGGGTCAAAGATCCTGGCCAACTACATTCCGCCCTATGACGCCACTGCGGTTGAGCGTCTGGAACAGGCCGGTGGTCTAGTTGTCGGAAAAGCCAATTGCGACGAGTTCGCGATGGGCTCGTCGAACGAAAATTCAGCCTTTGGCCCGGTGCGCAATCCCGCGGCGCTGGACCGGGTGCCCGGCGGGTCCTCGGGTGGCTCGGCGGCGGTGGTGGCGCAGGGAACGGCCGTGGTTTCGCTAGGCTCCGACACGGGCGGCTCGATCCGTCAGCCAGCCTCGTTCTGTGGCGTGGTGGGCGTGACGCCGACCTATGGCCGCGTCTCTCGCTACGGTTTGAGTGCCTATGCCAGTTCGCTCGATCACATTGGTCCGTTTGGCCGGACGGTGGAAGATGCGGCGGCGCTGCTGGGCGTGATTGCGGGTCGCGACGAGTGGGATTCCACCTCCGCGGCGGCGCCGGTCGAGGACTATGTGGCGGCCTGCCGCCAGGACGCGCGCGGGATGAAGATTGGCCTGCCCAAGGAGTACTTCGCGGGTCTGGCGGCGGAAACGGGCGACATCATTGCCGCGGCCGTTGAGACGCTGAAATCGCTGGGTGTCGAGGTGGTAGACGTCAGCCTGCCCGCCACCGACTATGCCGTGGCTTGCTACTACATCATCGCCACGGCGGAAGCCAGCTCCAACCTGGCCCGTTATGACGGCGTGCGCTACACGCATCGGTCAGATTCGAGCCGTACGCTGGCTGAGATGTACCGCAACTCGCGCGGCGAAGGCTTTGGCGCGGAGTGCAAGCGGCGCATCATGCTGGGCACCTATGTGCTGAGCCATGGCTACTACGACGCCTACTACCTGAAGGCGCAGAAAGTCCGGGCGTTGATCGCGCAGGATTTTGCGCGAGCGTTTGAGCAGGTGGACGCCATCGTCACCCCGGTGTCCCCCTTCCCGGCCTGGAAGCTGGGCGAAAAGGTGGACGATCCGGTGGCGATGTATCTCTCTGACATCTACACCATCACCTGCGATCTGGCCGGCATTCCGGGCATGAGCGTGCCGTGCGGCGCCACGCCGGAAGGGCTGCCCGTGGGCATGCAGATCCTCACCAAACACTTCGACGAATCCGGCATGTTCCGGCTGGCCGGGGCGTTTGAGCGGGCGCGGGCGTAAAGCGTTGCGCTGAGCCAAGCGCGCCGGACCGCTATCATCGTATTTCGGGCTTGCCGAATCCAGCCCGGCTTTCGAACCATCGAAACCACGAAGGAGAATTAACCACCAATGCCATTTGAACTACCCGCACTCCCCTACGCCCACGACGCGCTGGAGCCGGCGATTGACAAGCTGACCATGGAGATCCACCATGGCCGCCACCACAACGCCTATGTCACCAACCTGAACAAGGCCCTGGAAGCGGCACCCGAGTTGGCCGGCAAGAGCCTTGAAGAGCTGCTGGCCAACAATCTGGCCATCGTGCCGGACGCCATCAAGGGCGCGGTCCGCAACAATGGTGGCGGCCACTGGAACCATTCGCTGTTCTGGACGCTGATGCGTCCGGCGCAGGAGAACAATGCTCCCGAGGGCAATGTGGCCCAGGCGATCGACGCTACTTTCGGCAGCTTTGCAGCCTTCAAGGAAAAGTTTGCGGCGGCAGGCGTCGGCCGGTTCGGCTCCGGCTGGGCTTGGCTGGTCAAGACCGGTACGGGCGTTGAGATCACCTCCACCCCCAACCAGGACACCCCGCTGATGGAAGGCAAAACCGCCATCCTGGGCCTGGATGTCTGGGAGCACGCCTACTACCTGAAGTATCAGAACAAGCGTCCGGACTACATCGCCGCTTTCTGGAGCGTGGTGAACTGGGCCGAGGTTGAGAAGCTGTTTAACGCGTAGTTGTTTGCGACAACGCCAATGAGAAAAGGGAGCCTTCACCGGGCTCCCTTTCTTGTTTTGCGAGTGTCCTTCGCGGATCGTTTAGCCTTGCGAGCCTTCGAGATTGCTAAGGCGGCGCTGATGAGACTCGACCACCGTCAGCAGCGTGGCGACACTTTCGTTGGTCTGTTGAACGGCCACGACCAACTGGTCGACCATATTGCCCACCCGCGCCAAGCCGGCGTTGGTGGACTGAAAGTTCTCTCGTGTGGACGCTACGAACAACTCGACGCTCTCCGCCAGCGCCTGATGCCGCTCCGTCAGCCGTTCGAGTCTTTCGTCGATGGTCATCGGTAGATCCTTACTCCATTATCGCTAAAGGGATAACCTACGCCTCCGCCCGGCCTTCCAGTTGTCCCGGACCACCCAGTTGCGGCTGCCGCACGCCCACCGTGTCGGCCGGGGAGGAGTCCAGCGGGGTAACGGAATCCAGGAACAGCCAGCAGATGGCCGCCACCACGTAGATGCCGGCGGAAATGTAGAAGGTTAAGTCCCAGTTGGAACCTGAGATATTCGTCAGCCAGCCGATGAAGACCGGCGCCACCGCTCCGGCCAGGTTGCCCATCATGTTCATGGAGCCGGAAAGGGTTCCGGCGAACTTGCCGCCCACATCCATCGCCGCGCCCCAGGCGGGAGGCATCACCAGGTCGTTGAAGAAGCTGGCCATCGAGATCGCCAGCAGGGCCATGTTGGGGTCCCCAATCTTGGTGGAGTAGATCAACATGGCGGAGGCTCCTAGCGTGCCGCAAAGCGCCAGTGCGCGGCGGCCTTTCCTCTCCGATCCCAGGCGGCGGCTGACCCATGGCGTGATGAAGCCGCTCAACAGGCAGCCCCAGCCGCCCAGGAATAGCGGCAGGCCGGAAGCGATAAAGCTCTTCTGCATCGACATGCCGCGCACCTCGGAAAGATACGTGGGCAACCAGGTGATATAGAAATACCAGCCGTAGGAGACGCAGAAATAAGCGATCCACATCAGCCACACGGAGCCGGAGCCCGCAAAGCGCGCCCAGGGCACGTTGTGATCTCCCGTCATGCGGCTGTTGTCACCAATGGCGTCCAGTTCGGCCTGGTTGACGCTGGGGTGATCCTTGGGCTGGTCACGGTACCAGCGGTAGAAAAAGACCGACCAGAGCAGCCCAATGGCCCCAAACAGCATGAAGGCCTGGCGCCAGGTAAGGAACCACATCACCATGACGACGATGCTGCCCGTAAAGGCGCCACCCCAGCGGGCGGCCATCCATAGGATGCCCTGGGCGCGGACCCGTTCGTTTGGCGGCAGCCAGATGGTGAAGATCTTGGTGATGTTGGGAACGCGCCCGCTTCACCAATCCCGAACAGGAAGCGCGTGATGATCAGCGAAGTCCGGTTGAAGACGAAGCCGGTGGCGGCCGTGAACACGCTCCACCAAACGACGATGCGCGTGATGGTGGTGCGGGTGCCGTAGATGTCGCCCAGCCAGCCGGTAGGAATTTCAAACAGCGCGTAGCTTAACGCAAAGGCGCTGAAGACCACCCCCATCTCCGCATTATTCAACCCCAGATCCTTCGCAATGAAGGGCCGGAAATTGGAGATGCAGACGCGGTCAATGTAGGTGATCACCACCAGCACAATGGCGAACATCACCACCTGGTAGCGGACGAATGAGGGCTTCATCGGATTATTCGGCATGAGAGAGATCGGTTTCCTTATCCAGCCAGTCTAGGTACCCGGGGCTGCCATCGACCACCGGCAAAGCAATGATTTCAGGGAGTTCGTAGGGGTGCAGCCGCTCCAGCGCAGTGCGCAGGGCGGGGAAGTGTTCGCGGCGGGTTTTGATGATCAGCATCAGTTCCGGGCTCTTCTCCAAGGCACCTTGCCAGCGGTAAACACTGAGGACGCCGCTCACGATATTGACACAGGCGGCGATGCGTTGCTCCACCAGGGCGGAGGCTAGGCGCTCGGCCTCTTCCGCCGTCGGGCACGTGCAAT
>JBIKMK010000509.1:0-3888 GCA_044359315.1 Bryobacteraceae bacterium
GGCGGCATGATGGGCGGTGGCATGGGTATGGGTGGCATGGGTATGGGTGGCATGGGCGGCGGCATGATGGGCGGCGGTGGTGGTGCTCCCAACCCGGCGCAAATGATGGACCGCATGCCGGCGGCCAAGCTGAGTGAATTGAAACCGGGCGATGCCCTGATCATCGCCTCGACGGCCGGCAAGCAGTCCGGTCAAGTGACGGCCATCACCGTGATGGCGGGTGTAGAGCCGATTTTGACCGCGCCGTCAAAGAACCGGCAAGCCATGCTGGGTGGCTGGAACCTGGACATGGGCGGCGGCGGTGGCGGCATGGGCCAGATGCCCTAGGCTCCATCCGAAACCGCGACAACTCGAACACATTTTGATAAGGAAAAATATGTACAGGCTCTTTCTGTCTCTACTCATCGCACTGTTCGCCTTAACCGGCTTAGGCGCGCAAACCATTGTTCTGCGGGGAGTTGTCACTGATCCCTCGGGCTCAGCGATCCCAGGGTCCACCATTACGGTGAGTGGCACGGGCGTCGCCAAGACGGTGAGCACCGACGAACGGGGTGCCTACACGGTGCCCGGTCTAGCGGCGGGAAAGTTCACGTTCCGGATTGTGTCGCCCGGCTTTGCTCCCTTTGAGCGCATCCTGAACCTGGGCGGCACACAGCCGATCACCTTCGATGCCAAGTTGAACCTGGCCACCGAGAAGCAGGAGATCACGGTGACGGAGTCCATCCAAGTGGATCTGGACCCCTCCCGCAATGTCGGGGCGCTGGTGTTGAAGGGTGAAGACTTGCAGGCGCTGTCGGACAACCCGGAGGATTTGCAGAGCGATCTGCAAGCCTTGGCCGGTCCGGCGGCAGGCCCCAATGGCGGGCAGATCTTTATCGATGGCTTTTCGGGCGGCCGGTTGCCACCCAAGGAATCCATCCGCGAAGTCCGCATCAACTCCAACCCGTTTTCGCCCGAGTACGACAAGATCGGCTTTGGCCGCATTGAAGTGTTCACCAAGCCAGGCACGGACAAGTTTCGGGGGCAGGCGTTCTTCAACTTCTCCGACGCGGTCTTCAATTCGCGCAACCCGTTCTCCACCATCCGCCCGCCCTATCAGCAGAAGTTCTTCGGCGGCAATATCAGCGGACCGATCAATAAGCGCAGCTCCTTCTTTGTCGATGTAGACCGGCGCAACCAGGATGAAGCCAGCACCATCAACGCCGTGACGCTGGACAACAACTTCAACACCAGCCGCTTCTCAACGGCCATCGTGAACCCGCAAACGCGAACCGACGTGACGCCGCGCATCGATTACGCGATCAATGCCAACAACACGTTCGTAGGCCGCTACCGCTTCACCCGCAACGCCAGCGAGAACGAAGGCTTGAACAACCTCACGCTGCCGTCCCGAGCCTTTAACCGGGCCGGCAACGAACACACCGTGCAGTTGACGGAAACCGCGGTGCTGGGTGCCAAGGCGATCAACGAAGTCCGCTTCCAGTGGTTGAAGACGCGCAATGACAGCCTGGGCGACATCTCCACGCCCACCATCAATGTGCTGGACTCCTTCATCGGTGGCGGCGCGGATTTCGGCGTCAACTACCAGAACACCAACCGGTGGGAGATCTCCAACACCACCTCGATCACCAGTGGCACCCACCTGTACAAGTTTGGCGGCCGCCTGCGGGGCATCAACGACAATAACTACGCCACCAACGGGTACGGCGGCAACTACACGTTCTCCTCGCTTCGGGCCTATCAGCTTCAGGTACAGGGCCAGGCGCAGGGCTTGAGCAACGATCAGATCCGTGCGATGGGTGGCGGTCCGATCCAGTTCACTCTAACGGGCGGTACGCCGCTGGTGGCCATCAACCAGTGGGACATGGGCATCTTCTTTGCGGATGACTGGCGCGCCAAACAGAATCTGACCATCAGCTACGGCCTGCGCTACGAATCACAAACCAACATCAGCGACTGGACCAACCTGGCGCCTCGCGTTGGGTTCGCCTATGGCGTGGGCAAGGCGGGCGCGTTTGGCCGCCCCAAGACCGTCATCCGCGGCGGCTGGGGTGTCTTCTATGACCGCTTTGACGAAAGCCTGACGCTGCAGGCGCGCCGTGTGAATGGCGTAGTGCAGCAGCAGTTTGTGGTGGGTGCTCCGAACTTCTTCCCGGCGGTGCCTTCGGTGGCGACGCTCAACGCGGCGTTGCGGCCGCAAGCGATCCGGCTGGTGGATAGCAACCTCCGCGCCCCGTCGCTGTATCAAACCGCTTTGGGTATTGAACGCCAACTGCCGAAGAACATCACCCTGGCGATCAATTACACCAACTCCCGGGGCGTGCATACGCTGCGTTCCCGCAACATCAATGCGCCGCTCCCGGGCTCCATTACGGCCACTAACCCGAACGGCAACCGCCCGTACGGCGTCGCGGCCGGCAACCTGTTCCTTTACGAATCGACGGGCATCTTTAAGCAGAATCAGTTGATCATCAACTCCAGCGCCCGGGTGAGCCCGAAGTTCACCATGTTCGGCTTCTACATGCTGAACTTTGCGCGCGGCAACACGGACGGCCCGGGAACGTTTCCGGCCGATCAATACGACCTGTCCAGCGAATGGGGCCGGACGGCTTTTGATGTCCGCCACCGGTCGGTGATGGGTGGCATGATCACGCTGCCGTACAAGGTTTCTCTGAGCCCGTTCATGATCGCCTCCACCGGCGGGCCCTACAACATCACGGCGGGGCGCGACCTGAATGGCGACACGCAATTCACGGATCGTCCGGCGTTGGCTTCCGGACCCGGCCCGAACGTGGTGCGGGCACCGTGGGGACAGTACTTCAACATCAACCCGACCTCGGCGGACGCGATCATTGCGCGTAACTATGGTCAAGCGCCGGGGCAGTTCAACATGAACCTGCGACTGAGCCGGACATGGGGCTTTGGCACCACGAAGGAAACTGCGGCAGCGGCAGGCGGACCTGACGGTCCCCGGATGTTCGGCGGTATGCCGGGCGGCGGCGGACCTCCCGGTGGTGGCCCTCCCGGTGGCGGTGGCGGCATGCGCGGCGGCCCGGGCGGCGGTGGCCCCGGTGGCATGTTTGGCGGCGGCGGCGTGCCCGGCAAGCGTTACGCTTTGTCGTTGTCCGTATCGGCGCGCAACGTACTGAACCGCGTGAACCTGGGCGCTCCGCTGGGTACGGCCACTTCGCCGCTGTTCGGCACATCCACCAGCTTGGCGGGCGGCTTCTTTGCCAACGCCACGGCCAATCGCCGGTTGGATTTGCAGCTGCGGCTCACTTTCTAAGGCGCGCTCGGCCGGCCTTCGCGGCACAGGTCTAGACAGAAAAAGTCCGGGTGGAGATCAACTCTCCCCCGGAATTTTCTTTTGGAGCGGTAAACGCTCAGCAGCAGTTACTTCTTGCCGTCGGTGGCGCCTTCGACGGACTTGGCACCTTTGTTGATCAACTTCTTGGTGCCGCTGCCGATGGCCTTCAAGCCCTTCACCGTACCTTCACCCACGGCCACCGCGCCGTCCTTGGTCTTCTCACCCACCACCACTGCGCCGTCCTTGGTGGCTCCTGCGGCCTTCGCGACGCCGCTGCCGGTCGCCTTGGCGGCTTTCTTGGTTCCGCTGGCGGTCGCCTCGGCCACCTTCATGGTGCCTTCGGCCGTGGCACCCGCGGCGGCCTTGGTGGCTTTGCCCGTGGCGGTGCCGGTCTTCACCACCGCATCTTTGCTGGCCTTGCCAGCGGCCTTGATGTCGTCACCGGCCGTCTTCTTTTCTTTGGCTTCCTGGGCGAAGCTGACCAGAGCAAACGCCGCGGCCAACGCGATGAATCGAGAGATTTGCATGTCTTGATCTTACTTCTTCTGCTTGGATCCGAAGAAGTTGTTCAGGATGCCTTT
>JBIKMK010000510.1:0-3875 GCA_044359315.1 Bryobacteraceae bacterium
GGTGCTAGGCGCCGGCGGAGTTCGATTTGCCGCTACCCCGGCCGCCGAACACACGGTAAAGCACCAGCAGGAGCACCGCACCCAGTGTGGACATGATGAAGCCCGCGCTTTCTCCCGGCGCGTAAAGGCCCAGCCGTGCGCCCACGAAACCGCCCACCCAGGAGCCTGCAATTCCCAACAGGATGGTGACGAAAATACCTCCCGGGTCCTTGCCGGGCATAATCCACTTCGCCACAGCACCAATGATGGCTCCCGAGATGATGGTCCAGATCATAGCTGCCCTCCTAAAAAAAGCCCGCTTGAATTCCAACCCTGGATCTGCGGCTCAGAAATGGCCGCCCCCAGAGACAATCAGCACTTCGCCCGTGACATAGTCCGACAGCGGCGAACAGAAAAACAGCACCGGACCCGCGGCTTCTTCCACCGATCCCAACCGCCCGAGCGGCGTGATCGACTTCATCGCCTCGATCGCTTTGGGCTGCACACCCACCGGGATCTGGTGGCCTTTCATCTCGATGGCGGCCCCGGCTGAACCCAGGGGCTGGGTGAGACGGGTTTCGATAAATCCATACCCCACCGAATTGACGCAGACGTTATAGCGGCCCCATTCCTTGGCCAGCGTTAGCGTCATGCCGTTGATGCCCGCCTTACCCGCCGCGTATCCGATCTGTCCGGCATTGCCGCAGGTGCCGGAGATGGAGGTGATGTTCACCACCTTGCGCATCACCCGGCGGCCCTCCGCAATCTCGGCCTTGGCCGCCTCCCGCAAGTAGCCGGAAGCCGCGCGCAGCACGCGGAACGGCGCCACCAGGTGGATGTCCAGCATCGCCTGAAACTGGGCGTCGCTCATTTTCTGGATCACGTTGTCCCAGGTGTAGCCGGCATTGTTCACCACAATGTCCAGCGACCCGAATTCGGCCAGCGTCGCGTCCACCAGCTTCTGCGGAAACTCCGCCGCGGTGATGTCTCCGGAGATCATCGCCCGCCGTCCAGGCATCGTCGCGTGCGCCTCTTCCAGCGCTGCTCCGTCAATGTCCGTCAGCATCACGGCGGCGCCGGCCTCGGCCAGTTGCTGGGCAATCGCTTGGCCGATCCCGCGGGCGGAGCCCGTCACCAGCGCGGTCCGGCCAGTAAGGTCAAGAGGAAACATATTGAAGAACTCCTGCGTAAGCTACGCCGCCGGGCGGCCTCATCAAAGTTGAACGGGAGGCGATGGCTAGGGCAGCAGCGTGCACTGCATTTTGCCAATGATGGGCGCAAAGCCCAACCGGCCGTCCTGTTTATCAACCCACAGCGACACCGTGTAATCCGGGCTGAACTGGTAGATCCGCAGCACGCCGGTGACGTTGAAGATGCTGCCGCAGCTGGCCTTTTGGGTGACGCGAGCGCTGGCCACGTCCTTGGCCGGTGATTCCGGGCCCCAGTCCCGCAGAAACCGCTCCATGTTGTAGTCACGGCAAGGCGTTTGCGGCGTGCAGCCCCACAGCGCGTAGGCGGCTGTGTAGTCTTTCTTTTCTAGCAGCTCGATGAACTGGTTAAACGTAGCGCGCGCGCCATAATTGCGCAGCCCGAAGTATCCGACAGTTCCCAAAATCAAAACGGCGACCGTGGTGACGATCGCCGTTCGGATAATCTTCGACTTCTTCTCTTCGCCCGCGCCGTAGCCCTCAAGATAGGTGGACATGGCCCGAAACTCCCGATTTCTTCCCGCGCTCGAAAGCGCCTACTTCACCGGATACGCTTTGTCGTAGGCCACGATCACGTCGGCCGTCACTTCCAGGGCGTCCTTGATGAACAGCGTATTCGCCTTGTCGATGATCATGTCCAAACCCTTGGCATCGGCCATCTTCTTGACGACGTCCAGCATCTGGCGGCCGGCCTTTTGCAGCAGCTCATTGCGCTCCCGCTCCACATCGGCCTGCAAATCCTCGTTCATGCGCTGCAGGTCACGCTGCTTGCGCGCGCCCTGCTGCTGCAGGTCACCTTCGGCCTGGGCCGTCAGCTTGCCGGCCATCGTCTGCAGCTGAGATTGAATCTGCTGCAGTTCACGATCAATCTTGGCCATCGCATCCTGGCGCGGCTTGAACTTGGCCTCCAGGTCGCTTTGCGCCTTCTTGATCTCAGCAGTACCCAGAATGGCCTTGTTCAGGTCCACGATACCCACCTTGGCCTGGGCCGCGGCGGGGAGAGAGGCCACCAGCAAGGCGGCGACGGTAATCAGAAAACGATGCATCAGAAAAGAACCTCAACCAATTTCAAACTAGCCGATGACAGCGAGAATTTCGTCTTCGCGGAGGATCAAGTATTCCTTGCCTTCCAGCTTGATCTCGGCACCGGAGTACTTGCCGAACAAAATCAGATCGCCCACCGCCACGTCCAGAGCGACGCGTTCACCCGATTCCAGCAACCGCCCATTCCCGATCGCGGCCACGGTGGCCTGCTGGGGCTTTTCCTTGGCCGAATCCGGAATGATAATGCTGCCAATGGTAGCGGTCTGCTCGTCCAGACGGGTCACGAGAATACGGTCATGTAGTGGCTTAAAGTTCATGGAACCCCTTTAGTTTACCAATTCGCCCCGCGGCGCGCGCTGACCTTCCGGCCCGCGTGCAAGCGCTCTCGCGTCAATAGGCGAAGCTCCTTAGTCTAGCAGGACGGCTTGGTCTATCCACGCCGCCCCGTCGGGCAGCGCGGCTTAGTCCAACAGTACAGCGCCGGCGCCCTGGATCGAATACACCGTGCGGCCGCTCTTGATCTTCTTCGGATCAAACTTCCGGCCCTGCTCCTCGGCCTCATGCTTGGCCGCGGCAATCGCCTCTTCCTTAGACATCACCGACTTCACCAAAGTTCCTTCGGCCACCACCTGCTTGCCAATGGAGTCCTTGGGGAACACCAGGCCCGCTTCGTGGGCGTTGAACTGGATCATCTTGCCGGATTCCGACACCAGGTTCACCCAGCAGCCCATCATCTGGCAGACCTCGGTTGCCTTGCCCTTCACCTGCACCGGCTGTCCCGCCATCGTGTCCTTGGCCGCCAAGATGGCGTCCACCGTCATCGGCTCTTTCAGCTTCAGCGGAGCACCCAGCTTCGTCTCGGCCACCGCCACCACAGCCACCATCGTTGCCAACAGAATGCACTTCATGACGCCGATTATCCCACTCCTCATGGCAGTCTGGCGAGGCCTCCGGCGACAGCGGCCGCACAAAAGGTATCTTGAAGATATGTTCCGGCGGACATTTTTCCTCACTGCCGCCTGCGCCTCTTTGCTGGGCGCGGCGGACCTCCAGTTTGTGACCACTGACGGCAAAGCGGAATCGGTAGCCAAACATCGCGGCAAGCCGGTGGCCGTCTACGTCATGAACCCTGGTTGAAGCCACTGCCAAACGGCGGCTCAAGTTTTGAGCCGGATGCAGGCCGATTTCGGCGACCGCGTGCGGATTATGGCGGTCGGCTATACCGAAGATGCGGCCCCCCGGATGGGGATGTTTATGCAGGTGGTCAAGCCAACCTTCCCGGTGGGCATCGTTTCCCGGGCAGACGCTTTGAAGTTTCTCGGTGTAAGCGACGGCCCGCAAGCGATGCCCCGGCTTTTGCTGCTGGACAAAACCGGCAAGCCTGCCGCCAGTTGGAGCTGGAATGACCCGCCGCTGCGCGATATCGGAATGTTTCCAGCCCCCGTCCGGCAAGCGCTGGAAAAACTAACTAAGTAGTCTAGTATAAAGTCACGGCTGGCCGTCACAAAAACAGCTCGATCGTTCCAAATAAAGGCCGCAGCCGTGCCGAGCCGCGACCAGCAGGAGCGGGCTGCCCTCTAGTGCAGTACCCCCAGCCCGTTGCCTCTTTCGCGGACCGCTGGGTGAAGACCGCAGCCAGCCCGT
>JBIKMK010000511.1:0-3860 GCA_044359315.1 Bryobacteraceae bacterium
CGCGGTCGTGCGTTAGCTCATAGTCAAACATCACCCGCTCGGGCGCTGTCAGATGCAGTGCGGTGTAAATGATCCGAACCGAGTGACTGCCGGCCGGTAGCGAAATTTGCCCCTGGCCATCCAGCTCAAGCCGGCGCTCCTGCTGTTGCGCATCGAAATAACGGACCTCCTCCAGCCGCAGCGGAGAAGGGCGGGTGTCTTCGGGCACGGTCCGAGGGTTTAGGGTAACCAGGCCCTTCAGGGTGGCCACCCAGATGGCGCCCTGCCGGTCAAGGCCCATGGCGGGCTGGAACCAATGGGAGCACTCCAGGCTGGGCAGGCCATCGGCCAGGCCGAACGCGCGCCAACTGAGCTTCTCGCGGCCTTCCCGGACCGCCGCCAGCAAATCCTGCCGCGACACCCGCCAGATGCCCTCATTAGAGGCCATCCAAAAGTGCGGGCCAACTTCCAGGATGGTGCCGACGCCCCGCGCGAGCAGGCCTTGGCGGGCCCCAATCTCAGTCAAGCGGCCATCGCGGAGATGCAGCAGCCCGCGCGATCCAGAGCCCATCCAAAGGTTTCCTTCGCGGTCGGGCCAGACGCTGAGGATTGCGGGAAGCGGCTGATTCTCGCTTGTCAGCACTGGCTCCAACTGTTGCCCGGTGGTACGGAACAGCCCCGCGTCACCGGCCACCAGGATGGATCCATCCGCCGGATCCTCTGCGAAGTGGTGTACCAGATCGGTGCCCCGCAACGCGGGCGGCGGCAATTGAACAAATCGCTCACCATCGAGCACCGCGACAAAACGTGAAGTGCCGATCCAGATGCGGCCGCGCGTGTCTTCAAATAGCGCCATCACGTTCGTGACGCCCTGCAGCCAGGCAGGAAGCGGAGGTGTTGAACCGGACGGGGACACCTCCAGCCCACCCTGGAAGCGGCCGACCCATTGCCGGCCCTGGCGGTCCCGAAGAACGGTTTGGACGGAAGCGTTCCTCGGTGCGCCGCCCACGGGCTGAGCTTGGCCGTTCGCAATCCGATAGAGGCCTCGCCCATACGTCCCGGCCACAATGGTTCCGTCGGGCTGGAAGAAAGCGGAGGTGAGGCGGGCGGGGGGCAGACCCTCCGGCTCGCCCACCGAGGTGACGATCCGGTCTCGCAGCCGCGCCAGCCCCCGGCCATTGGACCCTGCCCAATGGTTGCCTTCGCGGTCCCGAAACACAAACCGCAGCGAGTCGCTGAAGAAGCCCTGGGCCGAGTCATATCGGTGCGGCTCGCCCGATGGGCGCAGACGGTAAGCCCCTGCACCCGCAAACCATAGCGTGCCATCGGGGTCTTCACTGACTGACCAGAACCCCTTCAATTCCGTCAGCGGGACTTCCTGTTGGGTTGCGCCTTCGCGCCAGCAGGTCATCCGGGGAAAGGGCGTGGCGGGCACGGCGCAGAGCCCTCGCCGAGCTGAAAAGAACCATTGCGCGCGGGTCTGCTCCATTCCCTTCGCCGGCCTGAAAGGGACCTCCACCTACCGGCCCCCTTCCCAACGCGCCAAAGTAGCGTGCTGCGCCGCATACAACCTTCCTTGCTGGTCGAACGCGATGAAGAGGGCGCCCTGTCTGCTGCCGACGGAGAGCGCCGGCCGCCCCAGATCTTGAAAGCGCCCATCCCGAAACTGGTGGATCTTGCCATTGAAGGTGCTGACCGTGATCGCCCCGCCCGGGCCTTCAGCAAAGAACCGCGCGTAGTCTCCCGTGAATCCCTCACTGACGCCGTAGCGTGACCACACACCGTGGTCGAGCCGCGCCATGCCACCCAGCGTGCTCACCCACAGCGCGCCACGCTGGTCCAAATGCAGGTTGACGATGCCGTCGTGCGGAAGCGCCGTCGTGTTGGAGGTATTGAAAACGGTGAATCGGATGCCCTCAAACCGGACCAGGCCATTGAAAGTGCCAAACCACAGATACCCGTCCGCCGTCTGCACCATCGAGGTGGCCGAGTTCTCCGGTAGCCCCTGTTCGGTCTGCCATTGCGTGATGATGTAGTCCTGCTGCGGTACCTGGCCCGCGATGGCCGCAGGCAGGAGAACCAGTAGCTGGATGCCAAGACTTCGATTCATCAGTTGAACGCCAACTTCATTAGACACCGCCCGCGTGTGCGGTTTGTATGCGCCACTGGATCGCGCGGGCTGAAGATCTCCTCCTCATTCCCCTATCGGGTAGACCATAATCAGTTAAGACATGGCTCGTGAATTTTCCCAGACGCCCCGCAGCGTCGCTCCGGTTGAAACCAAGTACCGCCGGATTGCGACCGCCTTCCCTGTACCCGAATCGCTGCCGATTCTTGAAGCGCTCCACCGCACGGAGCCTATTGCGATGCAAGGGCAGCCGCCCGTGGTCTGGGATCACGCCGAAGGCTTCCGCGTCTTCGACAAGTGGGGGAACGCTTGGATTGATTGGTCCAGCGGCGTGCTGGTGACCAATGTGGGCCACGGCCGCCCGGAGATTATCGACGCCATTGTGAAGCAGGCGCAATCGAAGTTGCTGACCAACTACTGCTTCCCGTCGGAGATCCGGTCCCGGCTCACCACCCGGTTGAGCGAGTTGATGCCGGAGCCGATGAAGAAGATCTTCCTGCTCACCACGGGCTCAGAGACGGTGGAATGCGCCATCAAGCTGTGCCGTGCCAACGGGGTGAAACAGGGCGGTCGCCGCAAGAATGTGATCGTCAGCTTTGAGAAGGCGTTCCACGGCCGGACACTGGGTTCGCAACAGGCGGGCGGTATTCCCGTGCTGAAGGAATGGATTGTCAATCATGACCCGGGCTTCGTCCAGGTGCCTTTCCCGGATGGCTTCCGGACGACCGATACGTCTTTTGACTTCTTCCAGAAATGTCTCTCCGACGCGGGCATCCACGCGGCGAACGTCGCCGGCGTGATCCTGGAAACGTACCAGGGCGGCAGCGCCTCGTTTGCTCCGGTGGAGTACATGAAGCAGATGCGCGAATGGTGTACGGCGCACAAGGCGCTGCTGGTGTGCGATGAAGTGCAGGCCGGCTTTGGCCGCACCGGGACACTTTGGGGCTTTGAGCACTACGGCATCAAGCCGGACCTGACGACTTGGGGCAAGGGTGTCTCCAGTTCGTTGCCGCTGGCGTTTGTGGCCGGACGCCCGGACGTGATGGATCTGTTCCCGGCGGGTTCCATGACCTCTACCCATACTGGCAACCCCGTCTGCTGCGCCGCGGCACTGGCTTCGATTGATGTTGTGTTGAAGGAAGATCTGGCGGGCAATGCGCAGCGCATGGGGGCGATCCTGCATGAGCAGCTCCATGCCTTGAAAGCGCAGTATCCGCAGATCGGTTGGGTGGACGGCAAGGGCCTGGTGGCGGGCGTGGCCTGCGTCAAGCCCGGTTCACTGGAACCCGATGGCGACCTGGCGTTTGAGATCGTGCGCCGTAGTGTCGAGAAGGGCGTGCTGATGTTCTCGCCCGTCGGTTTTGCTGGCGGCACGGTGAAGATCTCACCGCCGCTGGTGATCAATGAAGAGGCCCTGCGGGAATCCTGTGCCGTGCTGGCCGAGTGCTTTGCCGAGGCAATCGCCGAGGCGGGGGCCCAGGCCTGATGCGCGTCAGTGTCATCGGCGGCGGGATGATCGTGATCGATCAGATCCTGCCGTCTCTGGACTATTTGCGGCGGCAGGGTGTGGTGAGTGACATCGAGGTCTGTGCGCGGCGCCCGGCCACGTTGGAAGCACTGGCGGCGGCCCGCCCCGACATGCCGTTCCGGCCGCGGCTGGAGCCCTACGCCCAGGTGCTGGCTGAACTCCCGCCGCGTCAATTGGCGGTGATCGCGTTGCCGGACCAGACGCATTTTGATGCGGTGATGACGG
>JBIKMK010000512.1:0-3857 GCA_044359315.1 Bryobacteraceae bacterium
GCCCTGCGCCTGGCCGATGTCTACATCAGCCGCACCGCCAGCACACCTGACCTGCAACGAGACCGCGCCCTGGCTAAGGTGAAACTGGCCGATCTGGATGCGGTGGGTGGCAACCGGCGCCAGTCGTTGCGGGCTTACCGGGAAGCTCTGTCCGCCTTGAAGGGCAAGGAACTGGCCGGCGTTCTCAACAAGCTCGGGTATGCCGGGCGTGAATTGGGCGATTACAAGGCCGCCTTGGATGACTACGGCAAGTCGGCGGACCTGTTGCGGGATTTGCTGTCGAGTGCCCCCAAGGACAATGACGTCCGGACGCTGCTGGCCCAGGCATCACTGGGCATTGGGGAGACCTTTGCCCGGATCAATCAAGTAGACTCCGCGCTGGCCAGCTTCGACAGTGCCATCAAAATCTATGAAGATCTGTTGCGCGCCGACACGGCCAGCAACACCATACGCCGCGCACTTTCGTCCGCCTACACGTTGACCGGAGATACCCTCACCGCCAGCAAGCGCCACACTGAGGCCGAACAGCGCTTCCGCGAGAGCCTCAAAATTGTCGAGATCCTGACCCGCAACGACCCGGACAACGTGCAGTACCGCTTGGATCGCGTCACCGTGTTGGGACGGCTGGTGGAAGCTTTGACGTCGCAACCGGCCAAGCGAGCCGAGGCACGGGCAGTGACGGCGCAGTTCCTGTCATCCGTCCGGCCCATGGTGGAGCGGCCGGAAGCGGGCAGTTATGAGATGCAGTATTACACCTGGATCTTGCTGACGACCCCCTTTGGCGACTTGAAGCAGCCCAAGCAGGCGCTGGACTATGCGTTGCGTTTGCAGGAGCGCAGTGGCGCCAATGATCCTTCAGCGATCGACCTGGTAGCGCGCGCCTACTTTGGCATGGGCGACTTCAAGCGGGCGGTGGAGACCGAAGAAAAGGCGCTGAGCCTGCTGCCCAAGGATTTTCTCGATTCCGCCGTGCGGCGCGAGTTTGAGGCCAACTTACGGCAGTTCAAGAAAGCCGCCGGCCAGTAGGTCGCACCACTGAGGCCATCCTTAGCAACCGAGCCCCGACCAGCCGGAGGGGCCCCCGCTTCACAGGGGAACGCCCCCGGCACCGAGGGTCAAGCACCGCCCGTCAACCCGCCAAGGGCTTAAACTGGAGCTATGCGCTCCCTGTTGCTTCTCCTTGCTGCCTCCGCCTCAGTCGCCTTCGCGGCCGACTGGAAAGTGGAGTACAGCGTACCCAAAGACGCCAAGGCCAACTTCGACACCCAGCTGACGGTCACCGTGAAGGATGCCAAGGGCACGCCCGTGGCCGGTGCCGAAGTGGAAACAGTGCTGACGATGGTCGAAATGGACCATGGCGAGTTCAAGTCACCCGCCAAGCAAGTGAAGCCGGGCGTCTACCAAGCCAAGACCAACTTCATCATGGTGGGCCTGTGGCAAATTGAGGTCCGGGCAAAGAAGGGCACTGAGTCCGTGTCGAAGAAGTTCCGCCACGACGTCAAGGAGTAGCGCGGCGGGTGCGTACGGCGGGATGGGTGGCCGAACGCGCCAAGCCAGGCCACACCAGCGCCACCACGCGAGCAGGCCAATCGACCTTGATTGGCTGGCCAGCCAGATAGCGCGCGTAAAAGGACCCGACCAGCATCGCCACCGCGGCGTCCAGGTCGGCCTCCGGTTGCAATTCTCCCCGCGTGGCGGCACGCTCCAGGACCGCACGCAACATCGCGCGCCGAGTTGAGACGATCCGTTCGCGAAACAGTCCGATCAGGCGCGGCGCATGTTCTTCTTCGGCCAGCACCGTTCCCAACAAGGCCATCCCACGGGGCCGCAGCAGTGACCGCCGGAAGTTGCTGAGGATGGCCGTCAAGGCGGTCACCGTATCGTCGGCGGTCACTGGCGGCTCACTGACCTGCAGCCGGGCCACGGCCGCCACGGCCAGATCTTCCTTGCCCGGCCAGCGCCGGTAAATGGTGGGTTTACTGACTCGGGCGGCCTCCGCGATGCCGTCAATCGACATACGACTATAGCCGGAACGGCTCAAATGCTCCAGCGTGACGTCGAGAATTCTCTGTTCCACTTCCTCGTCGCGCGGACGGCCGGGCTTGCTCATGGATGCTTTGGATGGGCGATCGGGCGTGCCGGGCTTCTTGGGGGCCACCATTAATCGCCCAGCGGGTCAGCTCCGTCCCACTTCCCGCAGGAATCGAGGACCCGGAACCGGGTAAAGGAGGTTCGGTCCACCACCGGCTCGGCCAGGTGGCGGTCCACCTGCTCGCGATGGGGTCCCGGGCGGTAGGCCGCCGCCAGCATCGAGGCGTCGTCCCGCCAGATGCTGATGGTCATGCCGTCGTCGCCGACGGTATGCGGGGTAAAGACGCCGGTCCGCCGGCAACCATCAGCCTGCCGCAGCCGCTCTTCGGTCATATCCACATGGCGCCGGAAATCAATCGCGCGCTCCACCTTGAAGTCCGGCCCCAGGACGAAGCCCGCCGTGGTGATCACTAGGCAGTTCCCACCGGAATCCGGGCTCCCCACCTCAAACAGACTGCCCGGCTGGCTGCGGTCCAGATGATTGCACTCGCCCTTGTGGGCAAACGGAGCCAGTACCGCATGCCAGGATTCCACCGCCTCCGGCAGGAAGGGCAAGTACTCCAACCGCGACGCAACCCCTGCCTGGGCCTCGGCCAGTTCACGATAGAGGCCCACCGCGTACCAGACCGGGCCCGGCAGGCGGTAGCCGTTGGCGCCTACAGGGCCGGACGAGCCGATCTTCCAGCTCAGCGCGCTCACCGGGTTAGCCCCCAGCGGCAGCATCTCCGGCGTGGTCACATCACGGAAGCGGATTCGGTGGACAGTAGCGAATTGGGCCTTAACCGGCATCAGAGGACTCCTGCTCCTAAATCATTTATTGTACTGACGGCCCGTCGTCCGGCCTCCGCAAACTCATCGGCTGCGGCGGTGTTGCGGAATAGAGCATCCGCGACCTAGCCAGAATACCAGTTGATCGATACGATACGGTGTCGTATCGTAGATCGCATGAAACCCAGAACCGCACGGCTGGTAATTGAGGCGCTGGGCCATTAGACTTTGGAGCAGACATTAGAAGCATGGTGAGGCAAGGAGAATCCAGATGAAGATCGGAATTTTGGGTGCCGGCAATGTCGGGCAGGCGTTGGGGCAGGGCTGGACGGCGGCGGGGCATGAGGTGAAGTTCGGCTCACGACAGCCGGGGTCGGTGGAGGAAGCCATCGCGTTCGGAGACGTGGTGGCGCTGGCCACGCCCTGGGACGCGACGGAGTCCGTGCTGGGTGGCCGGAATCTGGCGGGCAAGATCCTGCTGGATGCTACCAATCCGATTGCACCTGGGCTGTCGGGACTGACGCACGGGAGGACGGACTCCGGCGGTGAGCAGGTGGCCCGCTGGGCACCGGGGGCGCGCGTGGTGAAGATCTTCAACACCATCGGGGCCAACATGATGACCGATCCGGTGGTCGACGGCCAGGCGGCTTCGATGCTTTACTGCGGAGATGACAAGGAGGCACTGACCACAGCGGCGGCCCTGGCCGATGCATTGGGCTTTGACCCGATCTATGCGGGCCCGCTGACGCAGGCCCGGTATCTGGAACCGCTCGCGATGTTGTGGATCACCATGGCGCTGAAGTACGGCCACGGACGCGAGATGGGCTTTAAGCTGTTGAAACGAAGCTAGCTGACGGTCTGCTTGACGCAGTGCTCGTCAAAGGCGCTCATCAGGGTGCGGGCAATGGTCAACGGATCGTTGCCCTCAATCTGGGAGCGATGCAGCACCCACACCGGCTTGCCATCCCGGAACAGGGCCACCGAAGGGGACGACGGCG
>JBIKMK010000514.1:0-3851 GCA_044359315.1 Bryobacteraceae bacterium
CCCGACGGTAGAAGCTGACGTAATCCTGGCTGATGGCAGCTTCGGACGGGCCGCTGTGCCCTCCGGCGCCTCCACTGGCGAACATGAAGCGGTTGAGCTTCGGGACGGCGACAAGGGCCGCTATCTGGGCAAGGGCACGCTGAAGGCCGTTGACAACATCAATGGTGAGATCGCCGACGCGATCGAAGGCCTGGATGCCACGGAACAGATCGAGCTGGACCGCTTGATGATCGAGCTGGACGGCACGCCGAACAAGGCTCGTCTAGGCGCCAACGCCATTCTGGCCGTATCGATGGCGGCGGCTCGTGCCGCGGCCGATTCGGTGGGCACCCCGCTCTACCGCTATCTGGGTGGAGTCGCGGCCCGCACCCTGCCCGTACCGCTGATGAACATCCTGAATGGCGGCGCGCACGCCGACAATTCCGTTGACCCGCAGGAGTTTATGATCGCCCCCGTGGGCGCCGGCACGTTCGCGGAAGCTCTGCGGATGGGTACGGAAGTGTTCCACACGCTGAAGGGCGTGCTGAAAAAGGGCGGCTATGCCACCTCCGTGGGCGACGAAGGCGGCTTTGCACCAAACCTGAAGTCCAACGAAGAAGCCATTGAAGTGATCCTGCAAGCCATTGAAAAGGCTGGCTACACGGCCGGTAAGGACATCTATCTGGCTCTCGATTGCGCCGCCAGCGAGTTCTACAGCAAAGAGACCGGCAAGTACGTTTTCAAGAAGTCCGACAAGAGCGAGTACACGTCCGAACAGATGGTCGGCCTGTGGGCCACCTGGGCCCGCAAGTACCCCATCATCTCCATTGAAGACGGCATGGCCGAAGACGATTGGGATGGCTGGAAGATGTTGACCGACGAGATCGGCAAGTCCGTCCAGATCGTGGGCGACGACCTGTTCGTCACCAACACCCAGCGTCTGAAGATGGGCATCGACCGCGGCATCGCCAATTCCATCCTCGTCAAGGTGAACCAGATCGGCTCGCTGACCGAGACCCTGGAATCGATCGCCATGGCGTCCGGTGCCAACTACACCTCGATCATCTCCCACCGTTCCGGTGAGACCGAGGACGCCTTTATCGCGGACCTGGCCGTGGCCACCAACGCCGGGCAGATCAAGACCGGTTCGGCCTCCCGCACGGACCGCATCGCCAAGTACAACCAGTTGCTCCGGATCGAAGAAGAGCTCGGCGCGTCCGCCCGCTACCCGGGCAAGGCCGCGTTCAAGCAGTAGGAGCCACGGCGAATGTACAAAATCGTACTCATCCGCCACGGCGAATCGACGTGGAACAAAGAGAACCGCTTCACCGGCTGGACCGACGTGGACCTTTCCGAAAAGGGCGTCGAGGAGGCTCATGAAGCCGGGCAGGTGTTAAAGCGCGAAGGCTATGCTTTCGACATTCTCTACACCAGCCTGCTGAAGCGCGCCATCAAGACGGCCAACATCGTGGCCGAGGAACTGGATCAGATCTGGCTTCCCGTGGTGCGTTCCTGGCGCTTGAATGAGCGTCACTACGGCGCGCTGCAAGGCCTGAACAAGGCCGAAACCGCGGACAAGTATGGCGAGGCTCAGGTGAAGATCTGGCGCCGCAGCTACGACACGCCGCCGCCTCCGCTGGAACTGACCGATGAGCGTTTCCCGGGCAACGATGCCCGCTACGCCAAACTGGGCTCCTCCGCCCTGCCGGTCACCGAGTGCCTGAAGGACACCGTCGCCCGCTTCCTGCCGTTCTGGGAAGACACCATCGCCCCGGCCATCAAGAGTGGCCAACGGGTGGTCGTCGCGGCGCACGGCAATTCCATCCGGGCCCTGGTGAAGTTCCTCGACAACGTCAGCGAAGAGGACATCGTGGAGCTGAACATTCCCACCGGAATGCCGCTGGTCTACGAACTCGACGCTAACCTGAAGCCGATCCGCAGCTACTATTTGGGCGATCCGGAAAAGGTGAAGGCCGCCATGGACGCGGTGGCCGCGCAAGGCAAGAAAAAGGCGTAGCGCCGACGCTTCCCCGTCATCCAAAGGGATGGCTATTCGTGGCAGGCAGTACGCTTGTACGGATAGTTCATCCCTTTTTTGCTGTCCGCTGATTCCACGCGTGCCGATAGTCCGTCAGGTGTTGCGCGATAGATGATGCGCTGCGGAAAGTCGTGTGCCAAGTTCTCAAAGACGGCTTCCTCGGCCGTCACCTTGGTGGCGGTGAAGACGGTTTCTCGGCCTTTGATGGTGGGGATGTAGGCGAGCACTCCATCGCGCGATTCGATGCGAAGGTGCTCGTACCCGGCGGTCTTCCCCGCCCGCTCGGTCTGGCTATGCCCCAGCATCATGCCACCCAACGGCCGGCTCCAGACTTCCAGGACTGTCGTGCCTCGCCCCTCCGCCTGCCAGCAACCAGTCAGAAACTTCAACAGCAGCAACATTTCAGCCATGGAGTTAAGCTACACAACAGCGAACCACCTTGTCTCAAGAAAGTGGTGGCTTTTCCGTGATTCGCCCCACCAAAGTTTGGGCCGGCACGAAAAAAAGGGCCAGCCATTTCTGGCCAGCCCTTTCAAAAGAACTTAGTAATTTACAGTTACAGTTTCGGCAGGATGACGCTGTCGAT
The DNA here is from genome assembly GCA_044359315.1 of Bryobacteraceae bacterium. Lineage (GTDB taxonomy): Bacteria > Acidobacteriota > Terriglobia > Bryobacterales > Bryobacteraceae > JAPKYZ01. The sequence goes on from JBIKMK010000514.1 coordinate 2,604, forward strand.
CACGTGGATCACGCCATTGGAGGTTTCGATGTCGGCCTTCACAACCTTGGCCTTGTCGATGGTGACACCGCCGGAGGTGGCGAGCGTGGCGGACTGACCATTCACGGTCTTCACCTTGCCGGCCTTCACGTCCTTGGCCATCACTTTGCCGGAAACTACATGGTACAGCAGCACCTTCTTCAGCTTTTCCTTGTCCTTGCCCAGCATTTCCAGCGTTGCGGCCGGAACCTTGGCGAAGGCTTCATCGGTGGGAGCAAACACGGTGAACGGGCCAGCGCCCTTCAAGGTGTCCACCAGGCCGGCATCGCCGACCAACTTCACCAGAGTCTTAAAGCTGCCCGCGGCCACCGCGGTGTCCACAATGTCAGCCGCAGCGGAGAGACCAGCAAAGGCCATCAAACCCGCGAACATCAAAGCAAAACGCTTCATTCACAATCTCCTTAGTCAGTTACAACTTCTAACGTGTGTAAGATGTATTGGGATTTAGAGTGGCGCTAATTATTTTTTGATGAATCGCTCTTGCTGGCCAAGGGCACCACCACCGTGGCGGCAGCGTGCTGGGAGGAGGCATACTCACCCCGCAACCGGAAACCGATGCGCAGGTCACCCGCCGGGCGCGGCATCTCCAGCCGCCCGGCGCGCAGCCGGTCCAGTGGCAGTTCCTGGTCCACACCATTGATGCTGAGCTCTGCACCGGTGGCTCCCGAAAGAAAGCCCACGGAGGGATTCCAGCTCACCGTCACCTTGCCGGCATCGGAGTAGTCCACCATCAGCCGGACCGGACGGTCCAGCGCCAGAAATACAGCCCCCGCAACCACCACCACGGCCCCGACGAAAGCCGCCACCCGAGGCAGAGCCGCCCGGATGGTCCCCCATCGCGTAGGGACGGCACGCTGAACCGGCAGGGAGTCCGATTGAGGCGTGGGAGCGGCCACGGGAGCAGCCACGGCGGGCGGCACTGGGTCCCCCGCTGGCAACACCGGTTCCGGCGGCAGCAGTTCGAACTGGACGCCCCGGTCGGAAGCGATCCGGTCCGGGCCGGCGGGGTCCGGGGTCGACGCTGGCTGGCCGGGCCGGTAATGGATGAGTGCCGCTGCGACAGGACGCTGGGTGGAGGGCCGCAGAATCAGGGCCAGGGCACCTTTTTTGCCGAAGATCAGCTCGCACGCTTCGCCATCCTCGGGCGAAAGTGCCGCCATCCCCCGCGTTCGGGAGCGGAACCAGCCAATGGGCTTCAGCGTTCGCAGG
>JBIKMK010000513.1:0-3851 GCA_044359315.1 Bryobacteraceae bacterium
CTGGTGTTTGTGCCGACGTTTGCCATGATGCTGGGGATCATGGACTTTTCGGTGGCCCTTTTCCTGCGAAGCACTTTTCAGTATGCCTGCCGCGAAGGGGTTCGCTACGCGGTGACCTACCAGACCATGCCCGGCCGGGGTCACGACGCATCGATCAAGTCCGTGGTGCAAACCAATTCGATGGGCTTTTTGTCGGGGACGGCGGGTGCGGAGAAGGTGCAGATCCGGTACTACTCTTCCGATACATACACACTGACCAGTCAGAACCTGCCCGGCAACATCATCGAAGTCTCGGTGGAGAACTACCAGTGGGGCTGGATGGTGCCGCTGATGCGCAGTGCCACACCGTTGTCGATGACGGCCCGGGCCGCTGACTTGATGGAGTCCCTGCCCGGTGGCTCCCAACCTCCCGCGCGATGACCCGACTGAAGCCAATCCGGAACCCGCGCCGCGGCAACGCGCTGCTGGAATTTGCGCTGTGCATGTCATTTCTGACGCCGTTGCTGCTGGGCACCTTCAATATCGGCATGAACCTGGGGCGCAACCTGCAAGTGACCCAGTTGTCGCGCAACGTCGGACACATGTATGTCCGTTGGGTGGACTTCTCGCAGACCGGCAGCCAGGATCTGGCGGTCCGACTGGGCGTGGGCTTGAACATGGCCCGGACCAGTGGCGACGGCATCGTCATCCTGTCGCAAGTCACGGTCCCCAGTGACGCGGACTGCACGGCGAACAACTTGACCGGCGCCGCCTGCGCCAACCGCAACGTGCCGGTGATTATCCACCGGATCGTTTTCGGCAACACCACTTTGCAAGGCAGCGCCTTTGGCAGCCCGGCCAGTGGCCTGATTCAATCCAGTGGCGCGATCACACCGGCGAACTACCTCACCCAGACGTCGGCCAGGGCGACGAACTGGGCGAACGTCATGACGCTGGCCGCCGGTGAGGTCGCCTACGTCTCGGAAGTCTATGTCCGGTCACCCAGTTGGGACTTGCCTGGACAGTATTCAAACACAGGTGTCTATGCGCGCACGATCTATTAAGGCTGCTTGGGCCGGGATACCGGCGCTGCCCCGTTCGCGTCAACAGTGGGCGCGGATGTCGAAGGGCGAAAAGGGCATGGCGGTGATGATCACCGCGGCGATGCTGACGTTTGTCGTGCCGGCGGTGGGGTTGGCGGTGGACGCCAGCCTGCTGTATGGCGTGCGGGCGAAGCTGTCGACGGCCACCGACGCGGCGGCGCTGGCGGCGGCGAGATCGCTGTCCAGTGGGCTGACGTTATCGGCGCAGGAGGCGGCCGCCATCGATACGGCCCAGCGTTTCCTGAACGCGAATTTTCCTCCCAACTACATGTACTCCACCAACCGCACGGTCAGTATTACGGTGGCGGAAACGGGTTCGCGAACGCGGACGGTATCGGTAGACGTGCGGGTGGATTCGCCCTCTTACTTTCTGCGGTATCTGGGTAGTAACATGACCACGCTGCGGGCCGTGGGCACGGCTTCGCGGCGCGATGTGAACGTGATGGTCGTGCTGGACCGGTCTGGTTCTTTAACCAGTTCCGGAGCCTGCACACCGATGAAGAATGCGGCCACCTCATTCGTCAACCGGTTCGCTAACTTCCGGGACCGGGTGGGCCTGCTGACCTATGGCGGCGACTTTCGCGTGGACTTCCCCATGCAGACCACCCCCGGCAACTTCCTGTCCGGCACCAACAGCATCCCGAACCTGATCAGCCGGATCACTTGCACCGGGGCCACCAATACCGCCCAGGCACTATGGAACGCCTACGAGCAGCTGAAGATCATCAATGAGGCTGGTTCCTTGAACGTCATTCTCTTCTTTACCGACGGCCAGCCGAACACATTGACCTTCAACTTTACGGCGGCCAATGCGCTGCGCACCGTGGCCCGTGGCTACACGGCAGCGGCCCCCACTTCCCCGCCCTCCACCAGCAAGATCACCGCCCTCACCCGGACGGGCTGCGCCACCACGACCAACAAAATCGGCTGGGTGACCAACGACACGGCCAGCGGACGGACCTTTGGCTTGTTCAACCACATCGCCACCGCGATGCCGGCCGGCACTTCACCCCTCATCTCGGACCGCTCCGGCTGCGTCTTCAACATGTCCAGCGGCAATACTTTTGTTTATGGCGACTTCGGCTTTATGCCGCCGACGGACGCCTGGGGCAATGCTGTGTCAGACACCTGGTATAAGCCGGTGACCGCCATCAACACGGTCGGCAGCCCGGACCTGGGCAAGATCCGCATCAGTGAGGCCACGACGATGGCGAACGCGGGCTTCAACGCCGCCAACGACGCGGCGCGGCGCATCAGGAATAACGCCACCAGTGCGACGGCGCTGAATACGGTGATCTATTCGATCGGCCTGGGCGGTGTGGGTGCCGCCGAAGATGAGTTTCTGAACCGGGTTTCCAACACGCGGGCAAGCCCGATCTACGACGCCACGAAAGCAGAGGGACTGTACGTCTACGCGCCCACAGCCGCGCAGTTGGGACAGGCCTTTGCGCAGATCGCGGGCGAAATTCTCCGCATCGCCCGGTAAAAGGGGGTGGCCCGGGCTTAGCCCCAGCCGCCGCCACCCGGAGTTTCGATCCGGAGGCGATCACCGGGTTCCAGCTCCAGACGCGTCCGGCCGGGCAAGGTGACCGTCTGCCGGCCCCGAATCCGCTGTGCCGCGCCGGTTTGCCCGGCTTCGGCACCGCTTAACCCATAAGGGCCGCGTTCCCGGCGATCCGCCAGCAGTGTGAATTCGGCGGCGGTCAGAAACTCCAGTTCCCGCACAATGCCGTCGCCTCCACGGTGCTTTCCGTGGCCACCGGAGCCACGGCGGAGTGAATAGCGCCGCACCCGGACCGGATAGATGTGCTCAAACGCTTCGATGGGGGTGTTCCAGCTATTGGTCATGTGGCTGTGCGTGCCACTGGCCCCGTCGCGGACCGCTGACGCACCGTGCCCACCGGCGATGGTCTCGTAGTAGGCGAACCGCTGGCCGCCGGGGTTGGTGCCTCCGAAGCTGATGTTCGACATGGTGCCCGCGCTGGCGGCCGGAATGCGGCCCGGAGCGGCCTGCGCCAGCGCACCCAGCACCACATCCGTGATCCGCTGGGAGGTCTCCACATTGCCCGCCGCCATGGCCGCCGGCTCCCGGGCATTCACCACCGTGCCCAGCGGAGCGATCACCCGGATGGGCCGCACCAGGCCTTCGGTGTAAGGCACATCCTCCTCAATCAGGCAGCGGAACACGTACATGCTGGCTGACAGCGCGATGGCGTAGTTGGCGTTCACCGGGGCATCGGCCTGCGGGCTGGAACCGGTGAAGTCCACGATGGCTGAGCCCTGGCGCAACGTCACGGCCACCTTCACGGTGAGGCCGCCATCGAGGTAATCCTCAAACTCAAAGCGGCCCACCGGCATACGCCGCAGTTCGGCGCGCATCATCCGCTCGCTGTAATCCTTCAAGGCGGCGTTGAGCTGACGGCAACGTGGGAGGCCGTAGCGGGCGGCCATTTCACGCAGCCGGGCCTCGCCTCGCTTCAACGCCATCAGCTGAGCCATCAGGTCCCCTTCACGCTCGCGGGGCGTGCGGACGTTGGCCAGGATCAGGTCCAGCAGGGGGCGGTCCAGTACGCCTTCACGGATCAGGCGGATGGGCGGGATGCGGAGGCCTTCCTGGTAGATCTCTTTGGCCAGCGGCATGGAACCGGGGCTCATGCCGCCGACATCGGCGTGGTGGGCGCGCGAGGCGACGAAGTATTCCGGGCGAGGCGCATTGTCGAAAAAGACGCCCGCCACCGCGGTGATATCGGGCAGGTGCGTGCCACCGCG
>JBIKMK010000515.1:0-3850 GCA_044359315.1 Bryobacteraceae bacterium
TTCATCGTCCAGGTTGACGATCGCCACCCGCAGCCCGGCCTTGATCCCCAATTTGCCGGAGCGCGGCTTGGGGTAGCGGATCTTCAGCTGCCACTTGGCGGCCTCAGCACCCAGGGCGAACCGCGCCTCGCCTTCGGCGGTGTCGACTACAAGCTCGCCGCGTTCTACCGTCACCTTAGCGCCATCGAGCGGCAGTTTCAGCCGGAACGGGCCGCGGAATAGCAGCTCGTCGGTTTCGAGCAGAAGCGTTCCTTCCGCCTCTCGCCCGGCGTGCCGCGCGATACAGACCGCTTCGAGCCCCATGCCGTCAACTACCGCAGCTTCATCGGAGCGCCGCCGGCGGCCTTGGAGCGTTGCGCGGCGTCCATAAATGCGAACATCTCCAGCGTCACTTCGTTCGGCACCGGCGGCTTGCCGGTCTGGAAGAAGGGGATCACTTCTTTCAGCAGCGAGAGGTAGCTGAACTTGGGCGCGGGCGGGCTTTGCTTGATCGTCTTTTCGAGGAACACGACAGCGCCGTAGTCGCCATAGGGCCGCAGTGCGCGGACCGTGCCCATGCGGCCATCCTTCCAGCGGCAGGTGATCTCGTCCGCATTGGCCCCCACGCGGCGCGTCACTTCTTCACAGCCGGGGCCCAGGATGGTGTAGAGCGCTTCGATGGGGTGCACGGCGTACCAGGAGAGGTCCAGTTGGTGATGCTCTTCCAGCGGGCCAGGACCCCACGTGATCGCGCCCTGCGGCTTCGTCGCCGCCAGTTCGGTGACGTAGGTCGCGTAGCGCAGGCTGGAGGAAGAGAACCAGGGTACCTTGGCCTGCTTGGCCAACCGGTCGATCTCACGCGCATCGGCCAGCGTCGAGGCCAGCGGCTTGTCGATGAAGACCGGCTTGCCGCACTTCACCAGTTCGCGGAACTGGGGCAGGTGTTTGCGGCCATCCACGCTTTCTAAAAACACGGCGTCCACTTTGCCGCACATGGCGGAGATTTCGGGCAGCACTTCGATGTGCCACTTCTCGGCCAGTTCCTTGGCGTAGCCTTCCACGCGCGAGGCGCTGCTTTCAATATCAGGCGAGCCGCCCTTGTATAGAGCCACCACCTTAGCGCCCGGAATGTGCTCGGGATTCGCCGGGTCGTTCAGGATTTTGGTGAAGGCAATGACGTGCGAGGTGTCAGTGCCGACGATCCCCAAACGCAGATCCGCCGCAAGTGCGGCCATGACAAGAAAACTAGCGACCATGCGCAAGATTGTACGCTGAAAAGTAGTTGGATCTCTCTACCCCCATCAAGTACCTCAAAGGCGTCGGTCCGGCACGGGCCACGCAACTGGAGACCAAAGGCATCTTCACGGTTGAAGATCTGCTGCTCTATCCGCCGTTCCGTTATGAGGACCGGCGCAATCTGAAGCCCATCTCACAGCTGGCGCCGGGCGAAATGGCCACCGTGATCGCCGAGGTCCGCACGGCGCGCGCGGCCGGGTTCCGCAAGAAGAACCTGGGCTTGTTTGAGATGGTGGCCAGCGACGATTCGCGTTCGCGGCTGCTGTGCAAGTGGTTCCATGGCGCATACCTCGAAAGCGTGTTCTCTCCGGGTCAGCGGGTGGCGCTCTACGGCAAGGTGGAGTTCGATAGCTACTCGGGTGAACTCTCGATGCTCCATCCGGAGTACGAAATTCTCTCGGGCGACGAGGACGAAGGTGACTCGACCATCCACACGGGCGGCGTCGTGGCCATCTATGAAGCGGCCGGGCGCGTCAACACGCGGATGTTCCGCACGCTGTTGCACCGGCTGTTGCCGGAGACTCCCGCTCTCACCGACTTCCTGCCCGCCTCCATCATCGAGCGCCTGGAACTGCCATCGCGCGGTGAAGCTGTGGCCGGCTTGCACATTGCCGGAGGTGACGCCGATGTCCGGCTGTTGAATGCCTTCCGCGCTCCGGCCCAGACACGGCTGATCTTTGAAGAGTTCTTCTGGCTGGAACTCGGGCTGCTGCTGCGGCGGGCGGAGGCTCGGAAGTCCGACGGCATTGCCTTCGAGCTAAATGACCGGGTGCGGGAGCGGATCAAGACCATGCTGCCGTTTAAGCCCACCGGCGCACAGAAGCGGTCGCTGGGCGAGATTGCGCAGGACATGGCCCAGCCCTACCCGATGCAGCGCTTGCTGCAGGGCGATGTGGGTAGCGGGAAAACGCTGGTGGCGGCACAGGCGGCGGTGATCGCCATCGAGAATGGCTATCAGGTGGCGCTGCTGGCGCCCACCGAGATTCTGGCGGCGCAGCATTTTCTCTACTTCAAGAATTTGTTCACGCCGCTGGGCTATCAGATCGGGCAATTGACCGGATCCATGACGGCGCGCGAAAAGGCGCAGATGAAGAAGCTGATCGCGGGCAACTATCTGCCGCTGGTGGTGGGCACGCACGCGCTGCTGGAAGAGGATGTCGATTTTGCGAAGCTGGGTCTCGCGATTGTCGATGAGCAGCACCGCTTCGGCGTGCTCCAGCGGTTGAGCCTGCGGCGGAAGGGGGCCGCGCCGGACATCCTGGTGATGACCGCTACCCCCATTCCCCGCACGCTTGCGCTGACACTGTACGGCGATCTGGATACCTCAGTGATTGATGAACTGCCGCCCGGCCGCCGGCCCATCATCACCAAGCATCTGCCGGATTCGCAGGTGGAGCAAGCGTATAGCTTCCTGCGCCGCGAAGTGGATTCCGGCCGCCAAGCCTATGTCGTGTATCCGCTGATCGACGAAAGCGAAACGGCCTCCATGAAAGCCGCTTCCAAGATGCATGAGCATCTGTCGAAAATCGTCTTCCCGGACCTGCGCGTGGGTCTGCTGCACGGCAAGATGTCCGCCGATGACAAGGAAGGCGTGATGCGACAATTCAAGGCCGGAGAATTGAACATTCTCGTTTCCACTACCGTCATTGAAGTGGGTGTCGATGTGCCCAATGCCACCGTCATGGTGGTGGAACAGGCGGAGCGGTTTGGCCTGGCGCAACTCCATCAGTTGCGCGGCCGCGTGGGTCGTGGGGCGGCGCAAAGCTATTGCATCCTGGTGACGGAGAAGTTGAACGAGATTGGCCGGGAACGGATCCGGACTCTGGTGGATTCTCATGATGGCTTCAAGATCGCCGAGATGGACTTGAAGCTGCGCGGGCCGGGCGAGTTTTTCGGAACGCGCCAGTCCGGCATGCCCGGGTTGCGATTTGCGAACCTGTTGCGGGATCAGGAATTTTTGGAACAGGCCCGCACGGAAGCGCAACGGTTGGTCGATGAGGCCTCCGGCGGGGATCCGCAACCGGCCGCAGAGATGTTGCGGGCCTCGGCCTGGGTGGCGGAGAACTGGCAGAAACGTTACGGCTTAGTGGAGGCGGGATAGATGCGAGTGATTGCGGGCGAGTTTCGTTCGCGCCGGATCAATGCCCCGCCGGGCATGGAGACCCGGCCAACGCCGGACCGGTTGCGCGAGTCCCTGTTTTCGATTCTCCAGCCAGAACTGGAGGGCCGGGTATTCATGGATGCCTATGCCGGGTCGGGTGCCGTGGGCATCGAAGCGCTCTCCCGGGGCGCGGCGAGTGCTATCTTCATCGAGTTGAGCCGGACGGCGGTAGAGGTGCTGCGGGACAATCTCCGGTCGTTGGGTGTCGAAGCGCGGGCGCGGGTCTTCACGGGTAAAGTTGCTCAGGTGTTGGAGCATCAAACGGCCGATATTGTGTTTTTGAGCCCACCGTATACGATTCCCGAAGAGTACGAATTGGCGCTGGGCGTGCTGGCCAGGAAGCCGGCACCGCTGGTGATCGTGCAACATCCGCCGAAGCTGGACCCCGGCGAATCCCATGGCCCGTTGGCGCGG
>JBIKMK010000769.1:0-3844 GCA_044359315.1 Bryobacteraceae bacterium
CACTCAGATCACTATTATTACTATGGCTACTACGGGAAGTACTACAAGAGTTATGGCACCGAGAAGGCCTGACGTTGTCCTACCCTTCCCATGCGTCTGCCGGGCGGTTGTGAGGTTGGCTGCCCCGACGATCCCTACCTCGTACTCGGTGGGGGGGTGGGCTTGAACGTAGACCCTTCCACTCGCCTTCAGGCAATCAATTCGGTGATCGCCGCGTTTCCATTCGCTGGCTATATGGAGCATGGGCGTGACGCATACGACACCGTTTCCCGCCACTGCAGTTCCCTTTTGCCTTCCGGGGCCAAGATTCTGGACTACGGATGCGGGCCCTGCGACAAGACTGCCGTGCTTGCGGCCCTCGGTTACGATTGCTGGGGGGTAGATGACCTTAGTGACGATTGGCATCTTCTAGGCAATAACAAAGACCGCATACGGGCCTTCGCCGAGCGCTCCAGGATTCACTTTCTCGAAAGCGGACGCCTGCCCGCCGAGCTCAGTTCAATTTCGTTCGATATGGTCATGGCCCATGACGTCATTGAGCATTTCACCGACTCGCCCCGTGACTTCCTATGTGACCTTGTGAGCTTGCTGCGACCGGGCGGCTATCTTTACCTCACCGTACCGAATGCTGTCAATTTACGAAAGCGGCTGCTGGTACTGTTCGGGGAAACGAACTACCCAAGATTCCCAGCCTTCTACTGGTCCACTCCCACCTGGCGCGGGCACAAGCGAGAGTATGTCCTTGATGACCTGCAAAAGCTGTGTCTGTTTCTAGGTTTGGAGTCCGTTGTGCTGCAAGGTGATCATCATCGAATGGCCGCCCTTGGGGCCGCGAAGGGTTTGTTCCGCTTCACATTCGGGCTGTTCTCCGGCCTGAGGGATACCCTTACCCTAATCGCTCGAAAGCCTGCGAACTGGAAACCCAGTCAATTGACCGACGAAGAACGAGCGATTATCTACCAGCGGGAAACCGGCTATCGGTATAAAGCATGACGCCTGCCCACTCCCGACTGAAGAAGCTGTCCTACTTGATGGGCCGTCCTGCTGGCGAGATAGTCACCCGGATGAATGCCTGGGTTGAGATTGCGGCAGACCGGGTCCGCGAGCAGCCCAGCTACCATCCAGTCGCCATCGACGATGTCTACCCGCTTGTTGCGGAACGCATATCCTCATTTCCTCTTTCGGGACATAGCGACGAACTGGTAGCGCTGGAGGCCAATATACAAAAAACCACTGAAGCGCTGAGGCGCAATGGTGGCTTGGGCCTCTATCACAACGGGACAACGGACCTGGGGAGGCTGGTGTTTCATCTCACTCGCGCATTGAAGCCAGGAAGCGCCATTGAGACCGGTGTCGCCCATGGGGTGACTTCAGCTCACATACTCGCCGCGATGGAACTGAATGGGAAGGGCTCGCTGACTTCCATTGATCTGCCGCCACTCGTTCCATCAGAAGTGGAATCCCAAGTCGGGGTCTTTATCCCAGCGGAGTTGCGTTCGCGCTGGAACCTCCGACGAGGTTCTTCCAGGCAATTGTTAGCGGAAGAGGCCCGGCAAAGAACCGATCTGCGTCTGTTTGTTCATGATTCGCTCCATACGTATCGCACCATGCAGTTTGAATTCGAAACAGTTCTGCGTTATCTGGTCCGACCAGCCGTGATCGTTTCGGATGACATCGAATCTAACCGTGCGTTCGAAGCCCTCGCGCGAAGGCCTGAAGTTACCTTTAGCGCCGTGTTTCGCCAAGCAGGCAAGACGAGCTTCGCGGGCCTTGCGATCATAGAAAAGTAACCACGACCCAACCATGGCGGTACTTGCATCGTCGGCCGTAGTGAATCAGAAAATGGTGAGAGGCCTCTCGACCAGTCTTTCGATTGCTATTGCTGTTGCAAGCATGATCATCTTCTCGCCATTGAAGATGTTAGCCTACTTTGCGCCAGTGCTGTTCGTGATGGTGGTGTACGGGCTTACTGGGCGGTTGCCGGGGTTCGGGCGAGTTCTAGCAGCCTTGACCGCATACAGCGCTGTTTGCCTAATCTACGTAGCGGGTGGCACCGAAGTCAGCTTTTGGGGGGCGGCATTGCAGGTGCTCACTCTAAGCTCATTCGTGGCCCTCTTCGTTTTCAGCTCACGAAACCTGCGATACCAGCGCACTTTGTGGGCTCTCTTGCCGTTCCTGGGTGCACTCTTTCTATTTGAGTCCCTGTTTGGGATTGGTCAAGCCATCATTGCCTTCGGACAGTCGGGCTCATTTGATTCGGCCAATGGAGACCACGTGCAGGGAACTATCTTCCCCTCCACGGAGATCGATTCGGCTTTCGCGAATCCCATGTTCAGCGCCAATCTGATTTTAGGACTTTCCTTCATTGCTCCACACATTCGGCGAATGCGTCTTGGCTGGATAGTCTTCATTGCGATGAGCCTTTGCGCATTGCTAGCTTCCGTGATGCACCAGCTTGTGTTTGCTGTCTTGGCATGGCTGATAGCCCCCCGATTGAATGGCGCCTCGAGAGCACAGCTGCGTAAATTCGCGGTCGCGGCGCTCTTGCTTGTCGCAACCTTTGGCGGGGTATTCGTCTTTCTACCGCAAAACCTCAGCAGCTTTATAGCCATCTATGACGACTTCGAGCGGGGCGACTCTCCCCGTCGAATCATGTTGGCGAACCTCGCAACAACACTTCCCGAGAAGTATCCCTGGCAACCACTAGTCGGCCTTGGGCCTTCTCGTTTTTGCAGCCGCGCGGCACTAATCACGACGGGCCTTTACTTCCGGTCCTTTGATGTTTCTAGATATATTCCTACGAAAATAACGGAGCCGCAGAGCATATTCTTAATGCGTCTATGGAATGAGGCGTCCACTAATCGTTACTACGGTTCTAGCCAGAAGCCATTCTTTAGTTGGATGTCTGTTTATGCCGAATTTGGTCTGCTGGGCCTCGGTTTAGCACTGACACTCATGGCGAGGATTATGTATCTGGTTCGCAGGCACGCACTTGCGTATCCGTCTGCTCTCCCTGCATGGAACTCAATTCAGGCCTCCATCCTATTCCTTGCCCTGCTGTCATTTCAAGAGAACTACTTGGAGATTCCGCAGGCAATCTTCCTCGGTGTGCTCCTGACCGCACTACAGTTTCGTTCGGCGCAGGAATTGGCGCGCTCTAATGGGGTTCGCCTGTGACACTCCGTGATGGTTTCCCCCTAAAATGGTCTGGTGGCTCGGTCTTCGTCTGGGGATCGCGGGCGGCATTTAGCCTGCTGGACCAACTCGCCGTTTCAGGCTGCCACTTTCTGCTCGGAATTGCTTTGGCCCGATCGCTTCCGCAGGAGACGTTTGGCGCCGCGGCTCTTGCCCTGACGGTGTCGCAGATTGCCCAGGACATCCATGGCAGTGTCATCCTGAATCCACTGATTAATCTTGTCTCATCCGAGTTCGCCACAGTCCGCGTTGAGTATCTGAAGACGCTGTGGTCATTCCATTGGATCGTCAGTTTAGTTTGCGGAGCCTTGGTGGGTGTCGCTGGGCTGGCCGCAACGGGCAATTTGCGGACCGCACTGATGACGGGTGCCTTGGTTGTGCCGGTATTGCTTACGCTGCAGATGACCCGCCGGATTCCATATATTGATGGAGACGCGCGCCGTTCCGCCGTGAGGGGAACTCTTTATGCCGCCGTGACCCTGTTAGCCATGGCGGCCCTCCTGTCTTGTGGCATTACGTCCGCCAACTTGGGGTACTTGGCAATGGCGGTAGGGAGTGTCGCCGCCTTCACCCTCTCAGGCCAATTATCGACCATGAGCGTAGCGCCGGGCACCATTGCCCTCCGACAAGTGGCGCGGGCTCACCTTCG
>JBIKMK010000516.1:0-3839 GCA_044359315.1 Bryobacteraceae bacterium
GCACCATCACCATACCGAAGGCGTAGAAGACGTAGCCGTAGGCGATGTAGCGCAGGCAATCGACGCCGGTGGCGACCACCAGCGGGTCAGTAGAGAAGAAGCCGATCATCGGCTCCGCGAAGATGATGAAGAGCACCGTGATGAAGCCCAGGAAGACTGCGTTATAGATGCCGCAGCGCCAGACGCTGTGTTCGGCCCGGCGCGGATGACCGGCGCCCAGGTTCTGCCCCACCAGCGTAGCGGCGGCGTTCGAGAGGCCCCAACTGGGCAGGATGGTGACGATGATGATGCGGATGGCAATGGTGGTGCCGGCCATGGCCTGGGCGCCGAACATCGCCACCACCTTGATCATCGCGATCCAGCTAGCGTGTCCGATGATGAACTGGAAGATGCCGGGCAGCCCCACCGTCAGCAGAGATTTCAGCACCGCAGGCTGCGGCCGGAAATGCGCAGCCGTGACGCGCAACCGCCCGTCGCCCGAGAACAACTGGCTCAACTGATAGGCGACGCCGCAGCTGCGGCCGATGGTGCTGGCAATGGCCGCGCCCTGGATGCCCATGGCGGGTACTGGCCCCCAGCCGAAGATCAGCAGCGGGTCGAGAATCATGTTCACCACATTGCCGATCCACAGGCTCCGCATGGCTACCGTGGCGTCGCCCGCGCCGCGGAAGATGGCGTTGATGAGGAACAGCATCATCACCGCGGGCGAACTGCCCAGGATCAGCCGCGTGTAGCCGGCGCCGGCCTTCACGACGCTGGGCGTTTCCGCCATCGCGAGCAAGATATCGGAACCCCAGATGATGCCGGCGGCGCTCATGATCAGGGCGAGGATCGTCCCCAGCAGAATGCCCTGCCCGGCGGCGACGCGCGCGCCTTCGTGATCCTGTTCCCCGATGCGGCGGGCGACGGTGGCGGTCAGTGACATCGACAACCCGATGGCGACGGCAAAGACCAGGGTGAGGATGCTTTCCGTGACGCCTACGGCCGCAATGGCGTCCGCCCCCAGAGATGAAACCCAGAAGACATTGACGATGCCAAACAGCGATTCCATCGCCATTTCCAGCACCATGGGAATGGCCAGCAGAAAGATGGCGCGATCAATTGAGCCAGTGGTGTAGTCGCGGTGGGTGCCGCGCAAGGCTTCACGGATCGACTGCCAGAATCCGGCGTCGGGGGCGGGTTGTGGCGAGGTCATACTCCAGTGTATTCGGCGCGCCCGGTTTCGCCTAGTCTCCGCCAGGAGGTGAGGCATTGCCGAAGGCGAGCTACCGCCACGCGATATGGCCTGCTATTCCGCTGGGCTCGCCCATTGCCAACGGGCAATCGATACGATAGACCTATGCACTTAACTGTTCCAGTAGAGTTGGAGGATTTAGTCCAAAAGCACCTCCATGCGGGGTCTTATCCCAACCTGGAAGAGTTGTTTCGAGACGCTCTGCTGGCCTTTGACCGACCGGAATTCACCGCAGAACAGCCGAACTTGGATGCGAAGATCGACCGGGCATTGGGGCAGATTGAGCGGCATCAAGTTTACACGCCGGAGCAAGCACGGGCGAGATTGGACGCATTGAAGCTGAGCCATCTTCGCGATATGGATTGAGCCGTGGCGGACTTCGTTCTCACCGAGGAAGCCGTCGCCGATCTCGATAGCATCTGGCTGTTCATTTTCAAGAAAGCCGGCACGAAAGTAGCCGATCAAGTGGTCACCCGGATCTTCGATGCCATCGGTTGGCTCGCTGGCAATCCATTGGCCGGTCATCGGCGGCCCGACTTGACGGCCCGGGCGGTGCTGTTCCACCGAGTGTTCAGCTACCTGATCATCTACGCCCCGCCGCCAGACCGGCTAACCGTGCTCGGCGTCATTCATGCCAAACAGGAGATTTCTGGCCTGCTCGCCGATCGCTAGCCAGCACGCCTTCTCTCACATATTGCCCGCATCAAGGGCCACATTGGGCGCTACACTCAAGGCGGGACCCCCTAGGTCCGCCCGTGAGCAATAGGAAGCAGGCAGTCATGGCGAGTACCGGCATGGAATTGAAACCGGAGGCGGCGGCCTCTGCTCCTGCGCCTCCCATCGCGCCGCTCACTGACGCCCCGGCCACCAGCAGTTGGCTCTCTCGGGAAACCGTCGTCGCCATCATTGCGGCGGTGGGCATCGCCGCCTACTTTGCGGCGCGCTTCGGCCTCCACTGGCCTGACACGGAGAGCCGCTGGATTCTGCTTTCGGTACTGGCGATTGGCGGCACTCCGCTGATTGTCAGCCTGGCCCGCCGGATTGTGGCGGGGGAGCTGGGCAGCGATCTATTGGCCGGTATCTCGATCATCACCTCCGCCGTGGTGGGCGAATACCTGGCGGGGGCCATCATCGTGCTGATGCTTTCCGGCGGCGTTGCCATCGAGCAGTACGCCACGCGCCGAGCCTCCGCCGTGTTGAGTGCACTGGCCAAGCGCATGCCCCGCATCGCCCACCGGCGCACGGCGGCGGGTCTGGAAGACATCAACCTGGATGACGTACGCGTGGGCGATCAACTGGTGGTGCTGCCGCATGAGATCTGCCCCGTGGATGGCACCGTGGTGGAAGGCCGCGGGACGATGGATGAATCCTACTTGACCGGTGAGCCTTACCAGATCTCAAAGATCGTGGGCGCGCCGGTGCTGTCGGGGGCCGTCAATGGCGAAGGCGCTTTGACGATTGCGGCCACTCAACTGCCGGTCGATTCCCGCTATTCCAAGATCATCCAGGTGATGAAGGAGGCCGAAAGCAACCGGCCACAGTTCCGTCGCGTGGCGGACCGGCTGGGCGCTTGGTACACGGTGCTCGCGCTGGCCGTGGCGGGGTTGGGCTGGTGGCTGGGGAACGATCCGGCCCGGTTTCTGGCGGTGCTGGTGATCGCGACCCCTTGCCCGTTGCTGCTGGCGATTCCCGTGGCGATCATCGGAGCCATCTCGGCCGCCGCCAGCCGGGCGATCATCGTAAAGAACCCGGCAATGCTCGAACGTATTGGCTCCTGCCGGACGGTGATCTTTGACAAGACGGGTACCTTGACCTACGGCAAGCCCGCGCTCACCGAGACGCTCAGCGCGCCCGGCTTCGACGCCACCGAAGCGCTGCGCCTCGCCGCCAGCTTGGAGCAGTTCTCTAAGCACCCGCTGGCCGCCTCCATTCGAGAAGCGGCCGCAGCCGCCAAGCTCAACTTGGTTGAAGTGGCGGAGATCCACGAGAAGCCGGGCGAAGGACTGACGGCCACCGCTGGCTCCCGTTTGATCCAGATTGTCGGCCGCAAGCAGCTGGCCGGCCGACCCGAAGTGGCGGCCATGCTGCCCCCAGCCGTGGCGGGCATGGAGTGCATCCTGCTGGTGGACAGAGCCTATGCGGCGACGTTCCGCTTCCGGGATACGCCGCGCAAGGAAAGCCGCTCCTTCATCCGGCACCTGGGCCCCAAGCATCAAGTGAACCGCGTGATGCTGCTTTCGGGCGACCGGGAAGCGGAAGTGGTTTATCTCGCCAAAGAAGTGGGCATCACCGAGGCCCTGTTCGGCCAAAGCCCGGAGGAGAAGGTGGCCATCGTCCGGCGGGAAGCCGCACTGGCGCCGACAATGTTTCTGGGCGATGGCATCAACGACGCGCCCGCCATGCAGGCGGCGACGGTGGGCATTGCCTTTGGGCAGAATAGCGATGTGACCGCCGAAGCCGCGGATGCGGTGGTGCTGGACGCATCGCTCGGCAAGGTGGATGAACTGATCCACATCGGCCTGCGGATGCGCCGTATCGCCATGCAGAGCGCCGTGGGTGGCATGGCGCTCAGCATGATCGGCATGGGCTTGGCCGCAGCGGGGCT
>JBIKMK010000517.1:0-3832 GCA_044359315.1 Bryobacteraceae bacterium
TCTAAACTGATCTTTCTCGCTTCTCTCGCGCTATCGCTGTTCGCTCAGGATCCCCGCGGAACGATTGTCGGTCGCGTCACCGATGCCTCCGGCAGCCCCATCCCCAAAGCCGCCGTCAAGGTGATCAACGAAGCCACCGGCCTCACCACCACCACCACCTCGGCCGAAGGCGGCGATTACCGCGCCCCGTATCTCAACCCCGGCTCCTACCGCGTCGAGGCCGAAGCCCAAGGCTTCTCCAAGCTCCTCCGCCCCGGCGTTCAGGTCCGCACCACGGAAACGGTTTCGCTCGATCTGGAACTCAAGGTCGGCCAAGTCAGTGAATCGGTGGAAGTCCGTGGCGAGACGCCGCTGCTCAACGCCTCCGATGTCTCGCTGGGCCAAGTGATCGACCAGCGCCGGATTGAAGAGCTCCCCCTGTTTGCCGGCAACGCCATGGACCTGGTCCATCTCGCCCCCGGCACGGTGAACGGCACCAACCTCCGCCTCCGCAAGGCTCCCTTCAACGCCGCGCCCAGCCAGTTCGGCACCAACGGCACCGGCAACAACAACAACGACTTCACCATTGATGGCGTCGTCAACGTCTACTCCGACGGCACCGCCCCGCGCGTCGCCTTCTCGCCGCCGCAAACCTCCATCGCCGAATTCAAGGTCCAGACCGCGGCCTTTGACGCCTCCGCCGGCTTCTCGCTCGGCTCCAACGTCAACGTCACCACCAAGTCCGGCACCAATCAGTTGCACGGCGAATTCCACCATTGGCTCCGCCACTCCAAGCTGGACGCGCCCACCATCTTCCAGAACCGCGCTGGCCAGAAGTTGGCGCTCTATCAGGACAACCGGTTCGGTGCTTCGGCGGGTGGTCCCATTTCGCTGCCCAAACTCTACAACGGCAAGAATCGGACCTTCTTCTTCTATGCGTTTGAAGTCAACCTGTTTGGTGACCCCAACGGTGCCGCCGTCGTCACCGTGCCCACCGCGGAAATGCGCCGGGGCGACCTCTCACCGCTGCTCCGCCTGAACGCCAACAACCAGGTCTACGACCCGCGCTCCACCGCCGCCGCTCCCGGCGGACGCTTCCAGCGCCAACCCATCCCGGGCAACATCATCCCCTCGTCGCAGCTCGATCCCGTGGCCCAGAAACTGGTCACCGCGTTCCCGCTGCCCAACCAGCCCGGCACCTCGGACTTCCGCCAGAACTTCTTCATCTCCAACAAGGCTCTGGAAACCTACTGGACCAACATCGGCCGCATCGATCACACGTTCTCAGAAAACCACCGCATCTTCTTCCGTTTCCATCGCGACTACTGGGAAGAAGACAAGTCCCGTTTCTTCGGCAACCAGGCCCCCGCCGGCGTCATCCTGAATCGGGTCAACCGTGGTGCCGCCTTTGATGACGTCTACGTCATCAACCCGTCCATCCTGCTCAATGTCCGCTACGGCCTCACCCAGCAGGAGTTCCCGGAACGGCGTGTCTCGCAAGGCTACGATCTGGCCAGCCTTGGCTTTGCGGCCGGCCTCGTCAACTCGGTCGACAAAGCGACGGCCACCTTCCCGCGACTCAACGTCGCCCCGTGGTCCACCATGTCCAACTGGGAGTCCGGCGACGGCACCACCGCCTCGTTGATCCACAACTTCAACTCCACCCTCACCTGGAACAAAGGCAAGCACAACGTCCGTTTCGGCTTTGACTGGCGCAACCTCCGCGAGAACCGCAACCGCTACCCCACCGGCACCTCACCCGATCTCAACTTCAATTCCACCTTCACGCGCGGCCCGCTGGACACCGCCGCACCGCCGCAAGTGGGTGGTGAAATCGCCTCCTTCCTGCTCGGCATCCCCGCCGGGGCCATGGGCGTCAATGCCTCCTACGCGGAACGCAACTCCATCTATGGCTTCTATGTGCAGGACGATTACAAGCTCACCCGCAAGTTGACCTTGAACCTCGGCCTCCGCTACGAAGTGGAATCCGAGACCACGGAACGCTACAACCGCGCCATCCGCAACTTTGACTCCACCACCCCCAGTCCGATTGAGGCCCAGGCCCGCGCCCAGTACGCCGCCGCGCCCATTCCGGAACTCCCGGCAAGCCAGTTCCGCGTCCTCGGCGGACTGACGTTCACCAATGCCAACGGCAACCCGCGTGGCTACTGGAACACGGCGAAAGGGAACATCATGCCGCGCTTCGGTCTGGCCTACCAGTGGGATCCCAAAACTGTCATCCGCGCCGGCTACGGCTTCTACACGGCCCCGCTCGGTACGCTCTATACCAATACCGAACCGGCCGGCTTCAGCCTCTCCACTCCCATCCAGGCATCGCTTGATAACGGCCTCACCTACATCGCCACGCTCGCCAATCCCTTCCCCACTGGCCTGGTGCAACCCGCCGGACCCGCCGGTGGCCTGCTGACCAACATCGGCCAGGGCGTCAATGCCTTCCCGAACTCCCGTAAGAACCCCTATGCGCAACGTTGGAGCCTCGGCTTTCAACGCAGCCTGTTCGGCGGCTTTCTGCTGGAAGCCTCCTATGTCGGCAATCGCTCCACTCGCCTGAACGTCCTGCGTAACCTGAACTTCCTGCCGGCGCAGTATCTGTCCACCAGCCCCACCCGCGACCAGACCACCATCAACTACCTGGCGCAGAACTTCCCCAACCCTCTGCGGGGCACCAACCCCATTTTCGGTGCCAACACGAACCGGGCCAGCATCCTGCGGCCGTTTCCGCAATTTGGCAACGTCAATATGTACGAGCCCATCGGCTACGCCTGGTACCACTCGCTTCAGATGCGCCTGGAAAAGCGCCTCAGCAAAGGCTTCACGACGCAGTTCTCCTACACCTGGTCTAAGAACATGCAGGCCACCGAAATGCTGAACGATCAGGACCAGCGGCCCCACGAAGTGATTTCCGACCTGGACCGCACGCAACGCATCACCGGCTCCGGCATCTGGGAACTCCCCTTCGGCAAAGGCCGCCGTTGGGGTACCCAGTGGAATCCGGTACTCGAAGGAATTGCTGGCGGTTGGCAGTTGAACGGCGCCATGCAGTACCAATCCGGCGGCCCGCTCGGCTTCGGCAACGTCATCTTCAATGGCGACCTGAACAACATCCTGCTCCCCAAGAGCCAGCGCAGCGTCGACCAGTGGTTCAACGTCAATGCCGGCTTTGAGCGCAACAACGCGCTTCAGTTGGCCAGCAACCTCCGCCGCTTCCCCCTCCGCTTCAACGGCGTCCGCGGCCCCATCCAGGCCCGCTGGGATTTCGGCCTCATCAAGAACTTCGCGATCACCGAACGCTGGCGGCTCCAGTTCCGCGCCGAGACCTTCAACGTGGCCAACTACGCCAACCTCGCCAACCCCAACACCACCGTCACCTCCGGCGCCTTCGGCACCATCACCGGACAGGATCCGCCCCGCTCCTGGCAGGGTGCCTTAAAGCTGACGTTCTAGCAGGAGGGGAGAGGAGACGAAGCCGTTTTTCCGAGGCGCGCGCCAGCAAGCGGTTTCGGGCTTTGTTCGCGAGATCTCCCGCCAAGTCGCCAAGCAGCAAAGAGAGTTCTTGGCGGCTTTGCGACTTGGCGGGAATCTTGAAATGCTCCGAACTTCGGAGACAGGAAACTAGTCTTGCGGCGTAACCGGATGCAGTAGGTTGGCGGCTCTCTTGCGGCCGGAGGCCACGATCTTGGCCTTGTACTTCAGGCGGCCGTTGATGGTGAGGTCAATGGGCCGGTCGATCGGATAGTCGAAAGCCAGCACGTCCCCGGCGCTCAACTTCAGCAGATTCTCCACCGACAACGTAGGGCCGCGCAATCGCGTGTCGAAGTGCATGGTGGAGCCT
>JBIKMK010000036.1:0-13217 GCA_044359315.1 Bryobacteraceae bacterium
AACTCGGTGAAGCGGTCGCCGTGTTCGCCGGAGATGGCGACGGTGTAGCCGGTTTTGCGGTCCGGAGACAGGCGCAGGCCGGTCATGCCCTGAACGGCCGGGCCGACGGGCGTAAAGTCGATCTGCTTGGTGGAGAGGTTGATCTTGGCGATGCCCCACATCCGCTTGTGGACCACCGGGTCCGTGCTGTTGAAGATGGCCGTCATCATGCCGGGGGCATCGTGCGGATCATCGGCGGGTGACAGGAAGATCGTCTCCATGCCGGGGAAGGTGGGCCGGGCCAGTTGGATGGTGTCCACCAGCTTGAAATCGGTGGTGTCAAAAATATAGATGTTGTCGCGGAACGCCCACAGGTACTTGCCATCGGGCGATACCTTGAACTGTCCGCGCCCGCCCGCGCTGGCGACTTCCTTGGGCATCTCGGCGGTGCGGGTGATCTTCTTTTCCTGCAAGTCGACCACTGCGAACTGGGGCTTGCCGACATCAAAGCGATCGATCTTCTTTTCCGCGATGGTGACCGACATATAGAGGTAGCGGTCGGTGGGGTCCAGCGCACTGCCGCCCACGCGGACTTTCTTGCTGCCGGTGCCCAACAGGAACGAATCCACCACCTTGCGCGAGGCCAGATCGATGGTCTCGATGCCGGAATCTTTCACCGTGATGGCGATCAACTTCTTCTTGTCGCTGGTCAGCGTCAGGGTGCGCGGCACATCGGTCTGCATCTTGATGTGATCGACCACCTTGACGTTGGCTTCGTCGATCACCAGAAGGTCTTTGGGCCAGCCGCCCACGTACATTAGGGTCGGGTCAGCCGCTAACGATACAGCCAGTGCGAGTATCTGCATTTCGATGGTCCTATCGGGAAGTCTTTTCGAACTTTAGCTTTAGGCGGCGACGCGGCCAGGGCTTGGGAACACTTGCGCGGGGCGAACGCCAATGGCATCTGCCCCGCGCATCCAATGCGGTGGTTTAAGGGAACACCAGCTCGATGTTGCGCCAATCCTTGGTGGCGCTGGCACACTTGCTGGTCCAGTCCGGGTAGTTGTTGTAGTGGTCCGGCACCTGGGCGGGCCAGAAGCAGGTCACGTAGCAATCGTAGAGATCGCGCTCAGCGGGCTGGCAGAGACCGGCCGTGCCGCCGGCCGAATCCACTTCCCAACCGGGCGAGAAGACGATCGAACAACCCACCGGGTAATGCGGACGTGCCGCCGGGGCGCCGCCGGGGCCACCCTGCTGCATTCCGTAGATATCGCCATGCACGGCAGCGGCGTGTTGCTCGATGCGGTGCGCTTTCTTATTGACGGCTTTCAAATGCTTCATTTCAAACCTCTATTGCAGCGGCTTGCGCTGCTCGCTTAACTATTGCAGCGGCTTCCGCTGCTCGAACCGGTCAAGAAACCCAGGATTTTTGACCGCGATCTCGCCATAGATATTCAGGCAAAGATCCGTCCAGCCGCGAATCCAATCACAGAAGTGCAAATTCGGATGTCCCGTATCACCATATCGGACAAACGCCTCATGGTGGCATCCCCCTGCGCAGAGAGGCCGCGCAAAACACGTGTGGCAGTCGAACTTGGCCCCAATGTGGCCGCGGTCCAAAAACTCTTTTTGCTTGGCCTTATCGAGGCCGCCATCGAGCACGCTGCCCAGCGCATGCGTGTCGGAATCGACAAACCGGTGGCAGGGCGCAATGTCGCCCGACGGTCCCACGCCCACCAGCCCCAAGCCCGCACCACACGGGTGTGACTTGTTGATGCCGGCGTGGATCTCGGCCAGCGTGTCGGAAACGTTTGAGAAGCCGTGCATGCGGTTCTCCACCGCCCAATCACGGTACTCCACGGCCAGTTCCTTGAACTGCTCAAACACCCTGTCCATGCTGCTGTTGCCGATGGTGTAGAGCCGGTCCGGCGCCGCCGTCACGGGCGCAAAGCCCACTTCGGCAAAGCCCATCTCGTGCTTCAAGTGGTGGAAGATGTCCTTGACGCTGGTCACCTGTTGGGTGAGTGTGACGCGCGCGGCAATGGGCCGCGTCGAATGCTTGGCGATCAACGCCTTCACCTTGGGAGCCAGCACATCGTAGCTGCCCTTGCCGTTGGCATAGACGCGCAGCGCGTCGTGCATCTCCTTGGGGCCATCCATCGACACGGTGACGCCGATGCTGTTTTCCACCAGGAAGTCGATCACCTCGGGCGACAGCAGGGTGCCGTTGGTGGTCAACGAGAAATCGATAAACTGTCCGGCGGCCTTGGCCTGCTCAGTCGCGTAAGTCACCACCCACTTCAGCAGCGGGAAGTTCATCAGCGTCTCGCCACCGAAGAAGGTGATGTGGATGGCGCGGCGGCCCTTGGAGGAGGTGATCAAATGATCGACCGAGGCCTTGGCCACTTCCTCGCTCATAAACTTCGGCTTGCCATCCGGCGTGGCCACTTTGTCTTCGCCGAACTCGTAGCAGTACTGGCAGGAGAGGTTGCACTGGTTGGTGAGGTTCATCACCAGCGACTGCAAGGGGAAATTGTCCACCGGATCCTGCGGCGGATCGTCAAAGCCGCGGACATCACGGATGGCGCGCGCCTCAAACAGGTCGGTGATTGCTTCCTGAGCGTCGGGCGCGCTGTAGCCTTTCGCCACCAGCGCCGCCAGCAGATCGTCGGCGTCCAGCGGCTTTTCGCGAAGCAGCTCCATCGCTGTCCGGCCCGCCGGGCTAACGGCGAAGATGCCGCCACTGGGGACGAGGTAGAGAAAATCTACGCCTGAGGTCTGGAAGTGATGAAACTCACCCAGCGAGAGCGGCGTGACGGTTGAAGTCATTGCGCCACCTCGGGCTGATCCCACCGCATGTACTGCGGCACGGTGACGATGAAGTAGGTCTTGGAAACCAGTGGCTTGGCCGAGCCCGCCGGGGAGTACGTGGCTACCACCCAGATGTCGCCGTAGTTGTTGGTGCCGAACTTGCGCTTCTCGTTGGGGCCTTCGATGCTGGGCGTAAACAGGCCCTCGGCACCCATGGAGCCGACAAACTCTTTGTCGTCGTCGCCGTAGTGCGAGGCAAACTCTTCCACGCTCCACTTGGCCATCACCGGACCCAGCAGCACGTCGTCCGCCGTGTTCGGCTTGCCGTCGAGGCCATTGGAGTAGCCCATCGCCTCGAACTGATAGTAGCCCTTGGGATGCGTATTGCCACCCAGGCGCGCGATGGCGCTTTCCGGCGTCTTGATAAAGTCCACGGTCTTGTAGATGGCGATCGCACCCGGAAGGGTGGTCCTTTTTACCAGCACATCGCGCCGGCCGACCACCGCGTTGGCCGCCACATCCACCTTGACGGTGAGGCCCGTGGCGGACTGCGCCGCAATACTGGCCACCGTCACGCCCGTGCCAAAGTCGATATCGGCGGGCGTCAGCCCCGTGGGCAGACCTTCACCGAACAGCTTCACCGTGGCCCCCTTGGTGCCCGTTTGCAGGGAGAACGTATCCGTTGTCACCACCACGGGGCCATCGCCCAGCCGCTTCAGCGTGACATCGTAGCCAAACTCGTTATACCCGCCCCAGAACCAGCGGCCTTCCGCCGACATCTGATTTCGCGAGAACGCCATCACTTCGCGTTCCTTGCCATTGCCTACCGTGGCACTGCCGCGCCAGGCGTAGCCCGTGTAGACGACACCTTTGCTCGAACGGGTGATCTTTTCACCGGTCTTGAGTGACGTCAGCGTCGTTTCGGCGGTGAACTCGTCCGGTCCGGCCGCCTTGATCACCGTTTCGCCAATGAACTTGCCTTTGCCCGGCAGATAGGCGGAAACTCCCCAACGGCCAGCCAGCTTGGCCGGGCGGCGCGTCGCTTGCCACTGCGCCCATTCCGGCGTTGCCAGTGGATTGCTTTTGGTGAAGTGCTCCAGCGCCGTCTCAAACGGCTCTTTGTCAGAAGCCGGAGGTGCTGGTGCCGCTGCCGCTGCGCCGCGTCCCCCGCCGCCACCGCCACCCGGGCGGAACGGCCGCCGGAAGGACGTAAACTCCACCACCGGGAAGTATCCGCGGTGCATGTTGGCCAGCAAGTCCCACTCCGCCTTGGACCGGCGCCACGAATTGGGCTGGGCAATCGGATGGCAGGCCGCGCACGCATCGCGCAGGGTATCGTTGGGCAGTTGCTCGCTTTCCAGTTGCCGCTTCTCCCAATACCAGGAAACGGGCTTCGCCTCTTCCGGGGCCAGGCCATGGGTTTCGCTGAGGCTCTTGACGATGTCGCGCGCTTCCGCCGGCGTCAGCGTCAAGCCATTCAGCCGGACCATGCGCTTGATGATCTGCTGCCAGCCTTCGGGCGTGGTGCGCTCCCAGGAGATACGCGTCAAGTTACCCTGGCCATCATCCCGATGGCAGCCCGCACATTTCGCCTTGACCAGCGCGCTGGTGACCGGAATGCCCGGTTCAGCTGGTTCTTTCTTCTCCTCGCCCGCGGCCGGACGGCCAGGGGCCTGAGCCCAAACGGCATTCAGCGACAACAGGAAGCTGGCAACAACCAGGGAAACTCGCATATCACCTCGGCTCTTTTGGCGAAACAAACTCTCAAACAAGTATTCCGCAAAACGGGCGTGGTTGCGAAGGCGGGCGGCAGGGACCGGGAAAAGACGAGTGTAGACTGATTGCCGGGACAGCGTCAATAGAAATCGGTTCCACTTCTCAGCGAAGAGGCAAAAAGAAATGCCCTGCTGCGGCGCAGGGCAAGTCGGCGGGCGTTTCTCTTTCCGGCTGACGTGGCATCAGCTTGGCCCGCTGCGAACCGGCTTTGTGGCTCAGGCCGAGGCCAGCGCCGCTTCCGCGTCGAACACACTGGCCAGCGCAAAGATCACGGAGGCCAAGCGGACCGAGGCCACAATCGTCTCCTCCGAGACACCCTTCTCCCGGACCACATTCTCGTGCGAGGTGACGCAGGCGTGGCAGTTGTTGATCGCCGAGACGGCGACGCACCACAGCTCAAAATCGGCCGCTTCAATCCCGTGGGAACGGATGGCGTTCATCCGCAGCCGGGCGGGGATAGTGGAATACTTCTCACCCGTCACCATGTGCTTAAAGCGATAGTAGACGTTGTTCATCCCCATCACCGCGGCCGCGATCTTGGCGGCTTCCAGCGCTTCCGGCTTCAGGTGCGGCTGGGCTTCGGCCACCAGCACCCGGGTGAGCAGATCATTGCGGGACGCGATGGCGCAACACACCACCGTGCCCCAGGTTTGTTGTTCGGTCAGCTCCGCCTGCTTCACCAAGGTCTGAAGGTTCAGCTTCAGATCCTTGGCGTAGGCGGGGACCGTTTCCAGCAACTGGTCCAGGGTCATTTCAGGCTAGACCTTGATCGTGTCTTCGCCCTGCTTCCAGTTGCAGGGGCACAGTTCGTCGGTCTGCAGGGCGTCCAGGACACGCAGCACTTCCTCGGGGTTGCGGCCCACTGACAGGTCGTTCACCGAAACGAAGCGGATGACATTCTCCGGATCGACGATGAAGGTGGCGCGCTGGCAGACACCGGCGTTGGGGTCGAGGATGCCCAGGGCTTCCGACAGTTCGCGCTTCACATCGGCCAGCATGGGGAAGGGCAGATCTTTCAGGTCGGCGTGGTGGGTACGCCAGGCGTGGTGGACAAATTCCGAATCGGTGGAGCCGCCCAGCACCTGCGCTTCGCGATCGGCAAATTGGCCGTTCAGCTTGCCGAAGGCCGCGATCTCGGTGGGGCAAACGAAGGTAAAATCCTTCGGCCAGAAAAAGTAAACTTTCCACTTACCAGCGTAAGTGGCTTCATCAACCGGCGCGAAGGCCTTGCTGAGATCTTTGTCCGTGGACACGGTGGCCGTCACGGCAAACTTCGGGAAAGACTGTCCTACTCCAAGCATTCATTTTCTCCAGTGGGGTTTGAACTACAAAACTCTTTTTGGGGCTTCGGCGGTGCCGGGGGCACGGCCCGCTGCGGTGCTTTACTCGCGGGCGGCGGCGCAGGCACCACACACACCCAATACTTCGATGCTGAACCGGTCGATTTGGAAACCGGATTCGGGCAGATTTTTTAGCCGCACCGGTTCGATCTCACTTTCCGGGATGTCAAAAATCCGCCGGCACCGCGTGCACACCATATGGTGATGCGGATCCGTGTTGGCATCCAGGCGCAAAGTGCCGTGATGCAGGCTAACTTCCTTCAACAGTCCGGCATCCAGGAAGGTCTTCACATTTTTGTACACCGTTCCCAGCGAAATCGCCGGGATCTGGGCCTTCACCCGCTCATAGACCGCTTCGGGCGTCGGATGCTCTCCCGTTGCCACCAATTCCCGATAGATCACCGTGCGCTGGTGCGTCACCGCCAGCCCCAGCTTCCGGCAGCGCTCTTCAAACTGCTGTTGGAGAGACTCTATCGGCTGCATGAATCTATTAAACGATAATTATTCTCCTTCGTCAAGCCAAAGACTTGCGAACGAAATGTTTAGGATAGGTTTCATGCTTACAGCGCTACACTAAAACTAAATACTTATGGCGCGGGGCACAACAGAACCAAGACAAATCCAGACGGCCCAGCTGCCCAATGGTATCCGGGTGGTCACCGAGCACATGCCGCATGTGCGCAGCGTTTCGGTCGGCATCTGGATCAACTCCGGCTCCCGCAGTGAGACCAATCCCGAAAACGGCATCTCGCACTTTCTGGAGCACATGCTGTTCAAGGGCACCACTTCCCGCAGTGCCGAACAGATTGCCCGCGAAGTGGATTCGATTGGCGGCCACCTGGACGCCTTCACGTCCAAGGAACTGGTGAGCTACAACACCAAAGTGCTGGACGAGCACGTCCCCGTGGCCCTTGATGTCCTAGCCGACCTGGTGCTGAATCCGGTGATGCGGGCCGAAGATGTCGAAAAGGAAAAGGGCGTCATTCTGGAAGAGCTGAAGATGGAGGCGGACAACCCGGAATACATTGTCCACGAGACCTTTATCAGCCGCTTCTGGAAGGGCGATGCGTTGGGCAAACCGATCATCGGCAGCCCCAAAACCATCAAGAGCTTTACCCGCGAGATGCTGACCGAGTATCACCAGCGCATCTATCGTCCCTCGAACATTCTCATCACCTCCGCCGGGTATCTGGACCATCAGGAGCTGTACAAGTTGGTGGAGGACCGCTTTGGCGGCCTCAAGCCGGACATCGCGCCCCAAGTTGCTCCTCCGCCGGCGACGCATGCCGAGATCACCTATAAGCGGAAGCGCCTCCAGCAGGTCCACCTGTGCCTGGGCGTTCCGTCCTACCCGGTGGCGCATGAACGGCGCTATGCGGGCTATTTGTTGAACACGGTACTGGGCGGCGGCATGAGTTCGCGCCTGTTCCAGAACATCCGCGAACGCCAGGGCTTGGCCTACGCCGTCTTCAGCGAACTCAACCTGTTCCGTGACACCGGCTGTCTGGCCGTCTATGCGGGCACCTCCAAGGAGAACGCCACCAAGCTGGTGAAGAGTGTCCTGGGGGAATTCCGCCGCTTGAAGGAAGAGACGGTCCCCGCCGACGAACTCCGCCGCGCCAAGGATCACTTGAAGGGCTCCCTGATGTTGAGCCTGGAATCCACTTCCAGCCGCATGGCCAACTTGGCCCGGCAGGAAATGTACTTCGGCCGCTTCATCTCGATGGACGAATTGCGCGATGCGATTGAGCAGGTGCCCGCCGATGAGGTGCAGAGCCTCGCGCAGCACTTCTTTGACTCCGACCGCCTCAGCATGACCGTGCTGGGACAACCCGAAGGCCCTGCTCTGGATCGTGAAACGCTCGTCTGTTAGGCCGATGAACGCCGCCTGCCTCAGCTGGTGCTGGCTGGTCCTGGGACTCCTGACCGCCGGTCAGCTTTCCGCAGCCGACTGGAAGGCGCTGAAGCCGACGGGCTACGTCAACGACTTTGCGGGTGTCATCAGCCCCGGCTCGGTCCGCAAGCTGAATGACTACTGCGCCCGCCTGGAGAAAGCCACGGGCGCGCAGATTGCCATCGTCACCATAGAGACGCTGGATGGCGAACCGGTGGAGGAGGTGGCCAACCTGCTCTACCGCCAGTTCGGCGTGGGCCAAAAAGGCAAAAACGAAGGCGCGCTGTTCCTGCTGAGCATCCGGGACCGCCGGAGCCGGTTGGAGGTGGGCTACGGCCTGGAACCCATCCTGCCCGACGGCTTCGCGGGCAGCCTGCTGCGGGACCTGCGCCCGGCCTTGCGTCAGGCTGACTACGACACCGCATTGAACACCGCCGTCGCCACCATTGGCGAAAGGATCGCCCAAGCCAAGGGGGTCACCCTCACCGGCCCGGCACCCAAGCGCGCCGCGAAAGAAGTTCATCCGGGCTGGGTGATTGGCGGCATCGTGATCTTGCTGCTGCTATTGGCCCTGTTTGGGATTGGCCGCGGCAACATGCGCGGTGGCGGCCGTGGCTCGGGAGTGGGAGATGTGCTGACCGGTATGGCGATGGGCGCACTGCTCAATTCCGGGCGTGGGGGCCGCGGGTCGGGCGGCTTCGGCGGGTATGATTCAGGAGGCGGCTTTGGTGGCTTCGGCGGCGGCGATTCCGGCGGCGGCGGAGCCAGTTCGGACTGGTAGAACATGATGCAGAAACGTCTGGATGAACTGGTCGAGAAACTAAAAAAGGCGCATGGCCCCGGATTGCAGAGCGTAGTGCTGTACGGCTCGGCGGCCAGTGGCGATTTTCAGGAAAAGCACTCGGACCTGAACGTCATTTGTGTTCTGGCCGAGATTGGCACCAGGCAACTGCGGGATAGCGAAGCGGTCTTCCGCTGGTGGCGTGACCTGGGCTACCCGGCGCCGCTGCTGTTGACGGCGGAGGAGATCCGCACTTCGGCCGATTGCTTCGCGCTGGAGTTCAGCGACATCCTTGAAGCGCACCGGATCCTGGCCGGAACCAACCCGTTCGTGGGGGTCGAGATTGGCGACCGCGACTACCGCGCCCGCGACCGTCCGCTACTGCTGCGGCTGATGACGGATTCCGTGGCCACCTTCTGCGTGCTTTTGCGGCACGCGCTGGCCTTGATGGGCGAACCCCGAAAGTTTTCCAAGCGCGATGTCGTGGAACAGGCACGGCTGAAGCTAGGCATCGACGCCCAGCCATTTCTCACGCTGCTGGACCTGCGCGAGGACAAGATCAAACCTCGCGGACTGGAGGCCACGCCGCTGCTGGCCAGCTATCTCAAGGAAGTCCAAGCCGTGATCGCCGCCGTCGATCAACTGGGCCGGCGGCCCCGCCTCGATGAGACACCCCAGGTTGAAGGAGATCCAGCACAATGAAGTCCATCTTGATTGCCCTCGGGGTACTGATCCTGGCCGCGCTGGCCGTCGGCGGCTGGCTGATGGGGGTCCGCAATGATCTGGTGCCGCAGCGCGAAGCGATCAATGGCCAATGGAGCCAGGTGGATGTTGTCCTCCAGCGCCGCGCCGACCTGATCCCCAACCTGGTTGAGTCCGTCAAGGGTTACGCCAAGCAGGAAACCCAGATCTTCACGGATATCGCCAATGCCCGCGCCTCCATGGGCGGGGCCCGCACGCCGGGCGAACGCATCCAGGCCAATGGCCAGTTGGACAGCGCCCTGGCCCGCCTGCTGGTGGTCGTCGAAAACTACCCGCAGTTAAAGTCGAACGAAAACTTCCTCCGCCTGCAGGACGAACTGTCGGGCACGGAGAACCGCATCGCCGTGGAACGCCGCAAGTACAACGAAGTCGTCCAAAAGTACAACACCGCCATCGAACTATTCCCGGCCAACCTGGTCGCCGGAATGTTCGGCTTCAACCGCAACGACGCGTACTTCAAAGTGGAGCCCGCCAAGCGCGAAGCTCCCGCAGTGAAGTTCTAGCCGCGCCTGGCCCCTTACGGCTTGCGATGGAAAGCGGGTAAGCCGAAAGGACCGGTCTCGCCCGCGATGGCCGTGCCGGGCGCGCCGTTCAGCCGTGCGGCCAGACCCTCAAAGCTCTGGGCGAAGGCGGCTAGCGTGTGGGGTCCGAACAGAGTTGAGGCTCCTTCGTAGTGCTGGGCGTCGTACTCCTCCGGCGTTGCAATGTAGCCGGCATACCCATTGGCGTAGCTGCACACCGGCGCATACCGGATCTGCCCGCGCAGCACGGTCATCAGACGGGCCGCCAATCGCCGGCCGGCCGTGGCGGTGATTTCGGCCGGCACCGCCGCAATCGCCACCTGTCCGACGCGTAGCAACTGCAACGGAACCACGTTGGGGACTAACGGGCAGGGCATTGGACCGGCGGGCCGCAACCGTCGCGGACCCGGCGTATAGACCAGTTGCGCCAGCCCGGCGGGGAACATGATCGGTTTGGCGCCGTGCCCGGCCACGTAATCAGGAGGTAGGCTGATGGCGGCGGGAACTTGCCAGGTCCACGAGCCGTCGTCGCCGGGGTCCTGGGGAACCGGCAATTGCCCCTCCAATACCAGTGCCGCCAGTCTGGCCGCGGCATAGGCCCGCGCCCACGGAAACAGGACCAGGCCCGCGACGCCCACCAACAGCGGCGCCAGGAGCGGAAGAGGGACTTTGGCGCCGGAGGCAAAGGCTGCTGCCGCCACTGCCCCATAGGGGCCCAGATTGAAGATCGCCGCCGACCAGAACTGGATGGCCCCCAAAGTCCATTCCGTTTGCGAGATGCCCTCGATGATACCGGCGTCGATATCGAATGGGCCCATGGTGGCATAGGCCACACTGTCTTCCGAACTACCAGCCCCAAACGACACGCCCATCGCGGCGGGCCAGGTGCGTTGGTTGTTCTGCCCGGCGATGGGCACGTTGCCCATATCGACAAACGTACTTTGGCAGGACACCGGCCCGGTGACTTCCTCTTGAGCCTTGGCAAACAGGTCAAGCGCTGCTTTCGCTTGGCGCTCACCCAACCGCTGCAACTGGGCAAGATTGCGCGCCAGTGCGCCTGGATCGTGCAGGCGGGGCGGCACAAACACGGAACTGGGCAAAGCGCTGCCGCCCACCGGCATGTTGGTGGTCACACGGCCGCGGGCATCCAGTACCACATTGCCGGAAACGTCCCCGGCGGCGGCATTGGCAAACGCGGCCACAAAAGGGGCCCCGCCGGTCGTCTTGGAGGCCATTTCATCCTCCATCTGCCTGGCCGCCCAGCCTTTGTTGTCGCCCGACACCTGGTTGTTGAACATACCCAGGTTGGTGGGATGAATGGCGTACCAGTTCAAGCAACCGAGCGGGCGCTTTGTTCCCAGGTTGTCGACGTCTTCCTCGAAGCGCAACAGCGTCATCCAGCGGTCGGTCCACTCACCCTGGGTGGCACCGCGCTGGTATTCCAGGTTCTTCTGATAGGCCGCAAAGGACCGATTACTACCGCACCCGATGACTTCGCCCCGGTTGACATAGAGCCGTCCGGGCACGGCTCGCATCACGGCCGAAGTGATGGCGTCGGCAATGCCATTCACCAGGGTGTCGAACACCTGCTGGTCAAAGCCGCCCACCGTCAGGTTGTAGAGCGCATGGTGGAAATAGCCACCGGGGGCCGAATGCGTGTGCGTCCCGCAGATCATCACATTGTCCACGGTGAAGAACGGCCGGGTGGGCGGATGGCCAAAGCGCTGGTTCAATTGGTTGATGACCGCGCTTTTGAGGGGTTCGCTGCAACTCCAGATGTCGGCCACCGCAATCACTGTGAATTCGCGCGTGGGCGACAGTGTGTTCTCGCCGATATAGAACGCCCGCGCAAATAGCGGCAGGTGGACCGCGCCGCTGGTCTTTTGGTTCGTGTAGGCAAAGCCTTGCATCCCCAGGTTCGGGCGGCGATCGGTGATGTCGGCCTTGCCGCAAGCGAGGCGGTAAAGGCTGAAGCCGCTTCGCACCCGGACACGGGCGGTGACGGGGCTGGGGCCACATCCGTTGCCATTGGCCACCCGGATCTCGTACTCTCCCTCCCACCGCCGAGAGCAAGGTACCTGCAAGACGACGCGCCCCTGAGCGCCAATCGGCCCGGGGATGGCGGGCAACTGGTGCTTCGTTTCCGAATTGGCCACGTCCTGGGCAGTGATCGTGATCGCCGTGGCATTGAACACGGACCATTCGAGAGTGATCGTGTTGCGCGGATACACCGGCCCGGTCTCGACCACCCAAAAGCGGTCAATCACGGGCGGCCCGGCGTTCAGCTGATTGCGGCCATCGGCTTGACAGGCAGCACAAGGAAGCGGGATGTGCCGGCCGGATTCGGCGGCGGCCGCCGAACCGAGGTAGACCTCGCCGTACATCACGCCGTAGGCGGGGCCGAACTGCTGGACGAGAATCTCCCGCACCTCACCGGCCGCGCCCAGCAGGCTCCCCGCCGTGCAAGGCCCGGACCCCGTGATCGGTGGCGGCAGAGTGAAGAACCCCACGCAACCCGCCGACACGCCCGCGGGCAAGCTGACCGTGATCGTACCGGAGTCCTTCCACCGCCGGGCGTCGAAAAACTGCGGGTCCAACTGCCGCAACCGCACGTGCTCGCACCCGCCGCGCGTGGGTAGGCTGACGACGATGTCGGCCACCAACGCCGGATCCGGGGGCTGTGCTCCAAATCCGGAATAGCTGATGGTCAGTGAACCGCCGCCGCAGGGGGAAGTGGTGGCAAGCTTCGTCACCGTGCCCAGGGGCTGGACGCCTCCCACCCAGTTCCGTTCCTGCTGCGCCGCCCAGCCGCACGTGGCGAACTGGGTGATCAGTTTGTTCATCGCGCCATCGCGCACCAGCCGGCTGATATCCGGCAGATCCTTCAGGCCGGGCAACCCGCCCGGATCGGAGGGCAGCGGCGGAATCCCCGGAAACTTGCGATCCACCAGCGGACGCCGCAGCGCCGCCGAGGCCGCGTCGTCCCCGAAGGCGACGCGCAAAACCCGGCCGGCAAAATCCTCCTTGAGCGGCTGCGAGCTACTGAGGGCACCCTTCAGGCCCGCCACCAATACCTGCAGGCCTTCGACGATGGCCAGATGCGCCTGCTCCCGGCTGAGCTTGGTCAACTCAATCAGCGGCGCCTGGTCTACCGTCAGCAACTCGCCCGGCAAGCGATTCAGCCAGTCCGCCACGTCCGCGACCGGCTTGGTCAGATCTTCAGCATCCAGCGCTACGCCCAACCGCCGGTTGAACCGCTGCAAGCCCTCCAGCGTCTGCCGGCCATCCGGCTCCTTCTGAAAGGCGCGATGCTCCCGGGTAAAGCGGCTCAGCACCGAGCGAACGTCCTTCGG